>WAQA01000066.1 GCA_015520475.1 Candidatus Bathyarchaeota archaeon
CAGATGTGTATAAGAGACAGGTAAATTTCATTCCTGGATGTTTAGTTTCAAGCCTATTCAATATTACTCTAACATCATTTCTTAATGCAGCGCTTGAGTGGGGACATGGTAAACTCTGGAACTCTATGTTTTTTATATATGCATATAATGCTATCTCTCTTTCAGGGACTTCATAGAACGGTTTTATCCTAGTCACTATCTTTGGATGGAGGGAGGATGAAACAGGCTTAGAATATATGATTCTATATGGGTCCCCATGCAGTATGTTCAGAAGATACGTCTGCACCTCATCGTCTAAGTTGTGAGCCGTAGCTATCTTCTCAACATCCAGTATCTTCGCTCCATGATTGATGGCTCTCCTCCTAAGCACTCCACAATAAGCACACGGCGAAGCTCCCCCCTCACCTATAAGATTAACAATTTCATCCATACTATATCCGAAGAGCTCCTTGAACGATACAATCCTGAATGGTACACCTAGCTCTTTACAGTTTCTAACAGCTATCTCAACTGCTTCATCCCTGTATCCCCCTATCCCCTCATCAATGATCAAGGCGTTCAACTCCACCTTTGGAAATCTCCTCTCTATCTTGAATAGGATATGTAGGAGGCTTGTACTATCCTTCCCCCCGGACAATGCAACAGCGAACCTATCATCTGGGTCAAGCATATTATATTTTGAGATTGTTCTCTGAACCTTCTTCTCTATAGATTGGCAGAAACACTTCCCGCATAGCCTCTCACCTGAATATGCCCTATAGAAGATCGGTTCCCGCCGCTTACATAATGTACATCTCAGCATATATTCTCCTCTACAACAGGAATGGACCATGCTTAAGGAGGCTTAAAACCATATTGCCTACGATTAAACTTAATGAGAGCACATTATAGATTATCCGAAACTCCCTACCCCTCAAAGTAAACCTGTTTAACACGTAAAAGAGGAACTTGTCTCCATCAAATGGGAAGAGAGGCAACATGTTCAGGACGGCGAGGCTTGACAGAACTATCTCACTCCAGAAGAGCACAAGGTACAGTTGAACATCGATTGAGGGACCCACCCCCAGCCTGCTTGGATAATAGAAGAGGTAAGGCGGGGATATCCCTATAGACCTATTATGGAGATTATCAACCCTCACGATGATTCGTCCCCTCGAAGTATCCATCACTAAAGTTGTTCCCTCAGTCAGGTTTAGGAGGAGATGCGGTATACCATTCAATGTCCCATTAATACTGTATATCACATCCCATCGGCGGAGGCCGGCTTGATATGCACAGCCATTCTCAGACACATTTACAACTACAATTCCAGAGGGGGTGCTGATGAATGTGGCGAGCATAATAGAAACCGCTACAAGAAACGCTACAAGATTCATGAATGAACCTGCAGATACAACTCTAACCTTCGATATTGAAGAGGCCTTCTCAAATTCTTTCTCATCCGGCTCAACAAATCCAGCCAAGAAAACGAATGCAAATATCAAGCCAGCTGACTTTAACTGGATATTCTCGCTCATAGCAGCCAATCCATGAGCAGCCTCATGTACAATGAGACCTATCGAAGCAGCTAATAGGAGATGTGGAAGCCAGTAAAGGCGAATAGTGATTCCCGGAAGAACCGGTAGAAGCGATACTCCCGTTGTACCAGGACGAATATACCTCAACAGGTTATCTGAAAGGAAATATAGCGCGTAAGCCATCAACCCAACACCGAAGACAACGCTTAAATTGGATAGGGATCTCCATAGCATCCTCCTCTTATATGCGGCCTTTCCGAGGAGATCCGTCAGCTTAGAGGACTTATAAACTAGATAGAATGGCTTAACCTCCACCCCATACCTTCTCAAAGGTAGAATAACATTTAAGATTAGGATTAAAGTCCAGAAGAGCAGCAACCCCACACCAAACCATAAGAGTTCATAGATATGATCCATCTGCAGATCTCCACAGAGAGATTCATCAAATATTATTAGGCATTCAGCAGTGAGATATTTTCTCCTCCCATGTTTAAGGTTTTCGAATTCACTTAGTGATCTAGAGGAGGCCCCTCAAAACTTTAATGCTGCAGGAACCCATGAACAGTAATGAATCTCAACCTCACATATAGAGGTGAAGATTGTTAGAATGGTCGTTCACCATGAAGAGGATAATACATGGCGAGAGAGTGGAGGTAACATATGATTCTAGCCATTGGAGACTCCTCTCCAATCTCAGAAATGAGGCTTCTAGGATAATGAGAGCCCTCCTAGATTCAGATATCCGCTGTATCACGCATGGAAGCATCGCAAGGGGAGATGTAACCGAGAAGAGTGACATAGACATATTCATCCCCTACGTTATCCCATCATTCATAGTTGAAACTGCACTTGAGGATTCAGGCTTTAAGATTAACCGCAGAGTACTTATTCAAGCAACACCAAACTACGCTGTAAAAGCATACATCGAGATTGGAGAGTTAAGATACGTATCCTTCCCGCTGGTCAAGTTAAAGGCTGTAGAGAGAGACTTCTACCGGTTTGGCGGGGAGATAGATCTCTCAGGGATTGAAAGGAACATCAGAGTTATGGGAGTGGATAAACGTTTGATGCTGATAGAACCGACTGAGAATGGACATGTGGAGAGCTCCATCATCGGACGTGAAGACGAGGTTGCCAGGCTGCTTGGAGTAACCCCAAGCATAGTGCTTGATCGAGTTAGAACCTTAACTAGAAGAGATAGAATTGGGAGAACAGGAGTCTTCATAGAACGGGAGTTAACCTCAGATGAGAGTTTCGAGATGGTTCTCAAGAGGCTTGCAGATATGAATCCAGCAGTCAGAAGGAGGCTGAGGAACAGCTAGACATCACCTGCTAATCTCCTCTAACCCAGAAGAATTCCTCCCTATTAATAGGTGAGGAACCCCAATAAGATCCATCCTTCTCCAACCCATATCTTGAGAGAGGCTTTGTCAGATGCCTCTGAGATCTAGGGGAGGTCACATATATGCCGGCTTTAAGATCACGTCTCTCCTTAACAAGCACCTTCTCAAGTTTAGGATCTTTAAAGCCGCATCTCCTACACCTGAAACCCTTATTTCTTCCCATAGACTCCATCCGCCTACAGCACCTTGGACATTGAGGATTACATCTCACATATATAGTGGACACACACATAACCTTCAACTTCTCAACGTTGACGGTTAAAGGATTCTCAGATGAGGGCGGTCTAACGCCTCCCATAACCTCAATCCAATCCCCAACCCTCAGCATCCTAGCTACATCTCTAAGTTCACCAGTCTCTTCATAGGCTGCACAGTCAACCTCACCACTCCCATCCCTTATCGAGAATATTACGTGTCCACCACGGATAGTTACCGGATTCCTACTTACAGTTCCAGATACTATAACTGGATTGTAAGGCTTAATCTCTCTGATAGCACTCAATCTTCTCAGATGAGCATCCGTTCCCTGATTTGTTCTGAATATCATCCAACGTTCAACAGGCTCATCAGCAACTATCATCTTCCCTGCAACCTTAACGGTCTGCGGCGACTCCCCCCTAACACCATACAATACTGGATCCGGCCCCCTAGGAGTTATGAGGACCCTGCCAGTCTCAGGATCAATATTGTTGAATGTTAACGGTTTAGTCTCCTCATCCATCCTGAAAACTGACTCCAACCGTATCCTTCTAGGCTTACCACACATCTCCGGCATACGATACGCAATAAACTCGAATGTATAATCATCATTCAACAGTTCACCGATAGCGGCCAATCCACCTATTATCCC
>WAQA01000067.1 GCA_015520475.1 Candidatus Bathyarchaeota archaeon
CTAAGAACTTTACAAGCGTCATCCTTAAGAGTTTCTCCCATACAGCGTATGGCCTTATCCTAACCGTGAATCCGCCTGATACATCAGCCACAAACCTGAAGGAAGCACGCTGAGCATTGAGGAATGGAGATATAAAGATCCAGTCTCCCCCCTTAGGCTTTATTATGCAGTTGTCTGTACGTGTAACTATGAATTTAACGCCGTCCTCAGTAACTGAGACTTGATATCTCACCGTCGCTTCATTGAATGCTGAGGCCTCATCGAAGCGTCTTTGGAGGTCCAATGGATATTTACCGTTGATTCGTAGTAAGTAGGATCCAACAATAACCTTACCCTTCTCATCCCTGAAGATTAAGTCCTCCATTCTAAGCGTGCTCTTCGTGAAGGTCTTCTTCAATCCCTTCCGTGCATACTGAACCGTAATCTCGAATGATTTTATATCTGCAACCCCGGCGGTGAGCTGGGCTGTCTTAACAGTTAAGTCCTCATCCACCCCTGTTTCAACCTCAACTGTAACTTTCCCCTTGGCCTCCACGTATGGGACAACTGTGACCTGTGTAGATGCTCTTGCACCTTCATCATCCGTGACTATAAGCGCGATCCTATAGGTTCTGCCAGCCTTAACATTGAATCTTATAGATGTTACATTCTCAGCCTCCTTTATCGTCTTCCCATCCTCATATACTGTCCATTTATACGCTACTATTCTACCGTCAGGATCTCTGGAGACGCTGCTTGCGGTGACAGTTTCTCCTGGAACAGGCTTCTCAGATGAGACTTTAATCTCAGCTTTAGGTGGAACATTCCCTATCTGAGAGAGCAGCTTCTGAATCTCCTCACTTACATCAACTACCTTCTCGATTTTATAGACAACCCTATCAAAGAATGCATCATAAATGTAAAATGTGAAATTGAGGTTCTTGATCCTCTTGATTTCACCTTTACTGCTGAAATGGAGGATGAAGAAGAGATCCTTAAATTTGAACCATCCCTCAGTCTTTGTTACATTCCTTCTCAAAGGAACAAATTTCCCGCTTCTCCACTCTCCGGCGAAGATGACCTCGCCGACCTTCTTGCTTGTCATGTTAACTTCGTCGACGACCACGCCGTATCCTCCAAGCATCCTAAGCGCCTTCTTCGACATGGCATATACCTGATTACTTCTTTGGTCCTTGGCTCCGCCTCCCTTAACCTCAATGATGAAGTATGCTGGGTCATAAAGTTCTAGAGGCGGTATAAATCCAGAGTATACCTTCTTTCCAGGAGCCACCTCCTCAAGGAACGGTCTCTCAACAGTTATGTTCGCATCTAACGTGAGGTATACGTAGAGCCAATATGGAGTTTCTGGATAATCGTTTCTCACATCTAAACTTAACCTGTGGCTGAAGGAGTTTATCGATAAGTCTCCATCCACGAGAATGAATGGCGGATCATATTGGGCTGGAACCCTAAATTTGCTGATGGCGAATACTACTGGATACAAGCCTGTAAGGGCCTTTATAGCCGGATACTTCGGTGTAAGGGCTGTATAGAATGTTAGGTATTTCATCCTCGCCAACCAGTATATCTCAGCCGCCGTCAATCCAATCCTACCTGACTTGCCGGCGTGTATCTCTCCTCGAACAGTCCTGTAACGCAGCTTTGGAAAGTCTCTAAGGGAATATTCACTCACATCCACACTCTTCCATTTATTTTCTGGAAGTGTATGGTATGGCAGGAAGCTGAACCACTTACTGCCCCGATAATTCACTGGAGAGACATACCTGTAATCTCTGGCTTTCCGGTAGGATCCCTCCTGCCAATCATACAGAGACAGATACGAATCACCAGCATCCCCTACATAGTTTGAGTCTACACGTATCAATGCCTCACTTGATATCCCACTTAACCTCCGGCCGAGTATGTAATCCTCCCCGGATCTGCTGAGTATTAACTCTTGAACATCAACACCAGCTATAAGATTCCAGTTATAATCAAAGTACACGTTGTCTTGTGAGGAGATTGTGAAGTCAGCGTCCTCAATGTAGACGTTTCCCTTGACTGGACATACTTTAGGTTTAATCTTATCTGTGGCGTTAACATATTCTATTGGGACGGAAGACTTACTCAGCAGCACCGTCCTATAAGATTTAGAGGTGTAGACTCCATTCTCATACTCGAAGAGGTATATGTACTTGATTAGGCTGAAGTTTAAGGCGTATCCGCCCGGGTTCATCCTTGGAGGAGTTATGGTTCTATTCCACTCTTCACCCTTAATCCATAATCTGCTGGTTATAGAGTTTGGATATTTTATTAGTAACGTTGATATTCTGGCTGATGGATTCGTCTTTCCAGTCACGGTTAGGTTGGTTCTCTCCCATAATGTGAATGGTTTCGGATAGTGCTCCGCTGATCCAGGAGTGTCTCCCCAATAGAAGAGCGTTGCCAATCTAACCGTAAGCGATTTAGGTTTACATTCAATTCTACCCTCAGGGCTTCCCCCATCAGTAGTTAATGGGAGAACCTGACTATACACTACGTTCCCAGAGGAGTTAACCACTCTGAGAATTATATTGAATGTTCCTGAAACCCCATCTGGAACATCTATCCCTACATGCTTCGGAGTACGGCTCTCCCCTTCTATCCTGAACCTGGTTACGTCCGCCTTGAATTGCATCTCACCACGGTACTCGTATGGTGGATCATTGTCTGTTTTGAAGACAAGTCTGGGAAGTATAACCTCAACAGTGAATGTTTTTCCTGGAGGACATTTCCAGGCGACTGCTATGAATGTTGTCTCCGGAGAGTGAGGGTTGGCTGATCCGAAGCCGTAGGTTGCTACGCCTATACTAGGCTTATCAGAGGATGCTTGGAGGAGCATATTGGGAGTTGGAGGATAAAGTAGCGATAATACTAAGATTAGGAGGCAGATTAAAACATTCCCTCTACGCAAGATCTGTCTCCTAACATCAGAGCTTTAATAAGAAGTCTTCTCATTTTTCACTTTAATAAGTCTTTCTATGAAGGAGAATAGGGCTTCTCCATAGGCTCTTCTAAGCATAAACTCTACGCCTCTCCAGCCCATCTTAATCTTTAGGGTGCATAGCTCCTTTACGCCTGCATCTCTCAACTCTATATCCCTTATAGATTCAAGTGGAACTAGAAGTTCCAGGTGGACGTTATCCTCGGCCTTCACATTCGCCTTCAGGATTCTCTCAGCCTTCTCCTTGATCTCCTCGTCTAGTATGCTGCTGAAGGCTATGATCCCCGCCAATGTCCCGGAGCCCTCACCCCCGGTTCCTCCGCCAAGCGTTAACCTTCCCACAGCCCCTCCTAGAATTCCAAGTAGAAATTTTACCAGAACATCTCTTCCGGTGATAAGCCTACGGATCGGCAGACCCATTATCCCATCCTCATCTACAAGGAGCAGATAAACCTTATAGTTTAGGATGGAGAATCCCTTCTTGACTGCTGGAAGAATCAGGGTTGGAGTTTCCCCTCCGCCAATCATAGAAGCAGCCCCCATTAAACCTTCACTAGAAAGAATAAATAAAGATTTATCCTCTTCCTATAGGGGATTCTATTTCGTGACGGGATCCAATCCTCTGAACAGGAGAGATGTGAATAAAGTTAAATACTCAAGCCTCATAGTATTTTTAGGGTGCTCCCTTATAGGGAGATATTCAAGAGAAGTTAAAGATGATATGAAGATGTGGAGAATGCCTCAGAGACATGTCATAGACTTAGGCGTGTTCACTGGGGTACGTATATGAGGTGGAAGATTTGGCTATTTACCTTGACGCTTATACTATCTATGATTTCAAGCCAATCCGTCGCGGCGTCCCCATCCTACAAGATATCTGTAGGTTCTGGAACCGTTAGGGTCGGCTCAGAAATATCCATCGAATTAATCGTTTCAGGAGTGAAGATTGGAGGGGTACTCGTCGACGTATCCTATAACAGGTCAATTCTAGAGTTCTTGGATGTTGAGGAGGGAGACTTCCCATTCCTCGCCTCAAACAGTAGCTCGGAGGGGATTGTTAGGGTCTTAGCGGTAAATATTAACGGTACAGGAGAGCATAGTGCTCTGGTGGCGAGGATACGTTTCAGGGGGCTTCTGAATGGAACGTCGGAGCTGAGGATTATTAGGGCTGAACTGAGCTATGCGAATGGAACGTTGATCCGTAGCTTTGAGGTTGAGAACGGCGTAGTGAACGTCCTCGACTACATAAGGGTTGAGGATGTAACTCCGAAGAGCAGCGAGAAGTTAACGGCTGGAAAGACATATAAGTTCACGCTCTCACTGAACTTTTCATTCACCTCTCTAGGCCATGGCTATATAGGCCTAGTAGCTAAGGCTGATAACCTTCATAATCCAAGCATAGCGAGAAAGAAGATTCCAGTGTCGCAGCGTACAATCGGCAAGGTTATCAAGGCAACATTAAACGTTGACGTTCCAGAGAACGCCTCAAAGATATATATCGTAGCCATGCTTCTAAGAGGAGAGGAGAACATCTCTAAGATATATGATTCAGTAGAGTATCAAGTTACAGGTAAGAGCCAATGCATAATTGCAACTGCAACCTTCGGCTCAGAACTCTCACCAGAAGTGAAGTTTCTGAGGAGATTCAGGGATGAGGATGTCCTCTCAACATTCGCCGGCAGACACTTCATGAATGTATTCAACAGATTCTATTATTCTTGGAGTCCATACGTCGCCGACATGATTAGAGGAAGCATAACAGCCAGAACCATCCTCAAGATCCTATTATACCCATTAATCATGATACTCCACCTCTCATCAACAGCATATTACATTCTCAAATCCATCCCTGAACTAGCCGTCTTCACAGCAGGCTTCACCGCAAGCACGCTCATCGGCCTCATCTACATAGGATTACCAATCTCCCCAATCATACATCCGAGGAGAAGAGCAGAGACTATCCTGAAGAACTGGACATACCTGCTCATACCACTCCTAACACTCACGGCCCTAGCTGAAATCACAAGATCAGCCTATCTAATGATGATCTCAAGCAGCCTCTTCATAATCCTCAACATAACATTCTCATCGCTCCTAACAGCGAGGCTAGCTGCAGATCACATCTGGAAACCCATAAGAGAGAGGATGAAGAATAGGAGAGAGTTATAATTGGACCTATTAAGAGAATCTATAATATCCAGAGGATGAGGAGAGATGCTTAAGGATAAATTGAGAAGGTTACTGGATGATGCCTTAGGAAGGCTTGACAACGCCTCGAGGAGGGGACTATCCCCATTCATGACGATCCTAGCCTGGGAAGACGATGAAGAATTGAGGGTTCAACTGGCCGTGAACCGGTACAGCCCAGGCGAATACGTCCTCAACATACCGGAACTTATAGGTTCAACGTATGAGTATGTCAAGGGAGTACTGCATAATATGGGATGCAGCATCATAGAGGAACGTGCCCCAACCAGCCGTGAACTGGGATACGTAACGGTTGACGTGTCAAGGGGAGAAGCCTACAACATCATCAATCACATACTTGAAGAATTAGGATTCACAGAGTCCTGTAAATTTAAGATTGAAGAGTTCAACGAATAAGTATCCAATTGTGATAAAGTTGGAGAGAACTATAATGGAGACTATAACCGGTGTCTTCCCAGCCAAGATTAAGACGGGCCTCCTTAAACGTGAAGACATCATGCTCATACTGACAACTAAGAGGATAATCCTACTACCAGCAGACAGGGTTGAGAAGAACCTGACAGAGAGGGAGAGCCAACCCCAAGAGATAGATGGGATACCGGTCATAGGATTGGAGGAAGTAGAGGAGATTATAGGGGAGGATAAGCCTCTCATAATCGGAGTTGAGGCTGAAGGACTGAGCAGTATGATCAACAACTTAAACGGAAAGTCAATAATGCTGAGCAGCATCATAGATGCAAAGGTGAGACTGAAGGATAAAACCCTAACAATAAAACATCTAAACGGAGTAGAAGAGATGCTTGTGCCAGTAGCAACCAAGGATCTACGGGAGCTAAAGGAGCAGCTGAAGGCCCTAACTGGAAATATCTAGAAGGAAACGCATAGAATAGGATGAAGATATACGATGGCGGCCTGTTCCTCCGCAGCTATCCGCCGAAGCAGGATGACTTGAGGGTTTTACGCTCTTCCAGCGAGGACATTGTGGAGGGAGGAAAATTGAGGGTTTGCACCTATAGATGAGTATCCTCTACTCTCTGTAATCCCTCAAATGCAGGGTTGGGACTTCTCCGACAGCCTTCTCATAGAGTGTGTCATCAGCCGTTAGGAGGGTGGCTCCCACCTTTTCAGATGATATTACATAGACACCATCGTAGTATGTCGCATTATTTACTGCACTCCACTCCAGAACCTTCTTGCGTTCCATATAATTCAATTCGATGGAGTCGAGTTTAAGTTCTAAGAAGTATGAGAACCTCTTCTTTGCTTCATCAAGGTTTATGAAGCCTCTTTTAACGGCTTTCCATAGGGTATTCCCCACCTCATAAACCACTAATCGTGGAGCCATTAAATCGAAGGCTGCATCAAGGAATCCATTTAAGACCAGCTCAGCCTTATCGGAGAGGTCCTCAACCAAGAGAAATCTTGAAGCAACTGATGCGTCTATCACATAGGCTCTCAACGGGACTCCCGCATCCCCCTTATAACCTCATTTATGAAGCCTTCAGGAAGGACATATCTTCTAGTCCTTAACTCTTCAAGGAGCTTCTCAGCCGCTCTTTTCCTTTCCTCTAACTCAACTCTACGCATTATAGCCTCCCTAATATACTCTGACCAATTAATCCTGATCATACGCATCTTCCTCTTTAGATGCTTATCAACCTTAACAGTAATTGTACTCATTGTATCACCTAAATAATTATCAAGAATATACTTCTTAAACATTACTTAAAATATATACAGAAATATGGATCTAAAAGGACGCTGCAATTAGTAAGTAATTTCGAAAAGCATGGTGAATCAAGAGATGATCAAGGTTCTCCACAAGCCAGAACCGGGCACGATCCTCATGGTAGAGATGAACATAAAAGAAGTTGAGAAGTATCCAGCCAAGATGGAACTCTGGGCATCCCTACCTAAAAAGGTTCAATATCAAACTTTCAAAAGTCCTCTTTGATGTTTTCTGTCGGCAGCTGAGGTGATGAGACGCCGCCTACGGGCTTCTGGCATACGCGAAGAGGCTCAGGCTTCCAGCCGCAACGATATCCTTCCACAGCTACGCTAGAATACTCGCGCCGAAAAGGCGTTTTCCCTCAAGCCTGAAGGGGCGCTGATATCGGACGGTCTGGTTAGCAAAATATGACTCGAATACCTTGCTGGGCGCGCCGGAGTGAACAGGGTCATCGCGGCGGTCGTAGATGCGTCAGAGGAAGGACTTAAAACTGTAAAGGCGGTGGAAGACAAGATTCAACTCTACGTCGTGAGACCGTACCCGGCTGGAAGAACGATTGTTTCAAGATTGCTGAAAAGCTTTAAGCAAGGGAGCTGAAAACTTTAAGTTGAGTGACGGCCTAATTGGATCATCGGATTTTTGGTGTGACTAGGTATGGTGAGTGTGGTCTCAGATGCTTCTATCCTGATACAACCTAGCTAGGATCGGATATTTCCGCTTGCTTAAGGATCTCTATGAGGAAGTTGCGATAGCAAC
Organism: Candidatus Bathyarchaeota archaeon; assembly: GCA_015520475.1. Taxonomy (GTDB): domain Archaea; phylum Thermoproteota; class Bathyarchaeia; order Bathyarchaeales; family WAQA01; genus WAQA01. Next base: position 7,656 of record WAQA01000067.1, read on the forward strand.
TGGGGTTTATTACGAGGTTGTGGAGAGGGGCTGGGTTTTCAGGATCCGTCGAAACGGAAGAAGCTATGAGAAACGGCTGGCTGATGGTCAGCAGCGTGGATGACAGGTCTAAGGTCGCAACCCTGATGCATAGGTATGGAATAAGTCTGGGGAACGCTGAGACTATTCAATTAGCTGTGGAGTACGAAGCCGAGTTAGCTTTGGCAGACGAGGTTGAGGTGAGGCTTCTGCTTGAGGAGTACGGCGTAAAGGTTAGAGGCTGCATAGGTATATTAATTGAAGCTGCCAAGCGGGGAGTGATCAGCATGGACGAATCTAAGAACGGCATTGAGAGGCTCGTTGAAACTGGGTATATGGTCAGCGATAACGTTTTAAAGCGAGCTTACGAACTTTTAGGTGAAGAGAGATGAGCGTCAGCATACCAGAGAAGATCAAGGAAAGATTCCTCAATGAGATTCTCAGCCTATACTCTAAAGGTGAGATCTCCGCAGGCAGAGCAGCTGAGATGCTGGGCATCTCCAGGGCCGAGTTCTACGAAATACTGAGCGAAAGAAAGATATCCCTACCAGCAAAGCTAAATGAAAGCATAATAAAGGAGCTAAATATGCTCTGATCCCTAAACTTTCTAGCAGAAGAGTTAATCAGTCAACTACCCCTTTCTTTCGGAGGGGGCTTGAAACTCAGAGGTGAATGACGCTGTCTAGCAGCCTCTTCATCTTTCAAGATACGCCCGTCGACCGGGGCGTCCCCCGAGAGGAGACTGAGCTTGGGAACGGTGAGATGCAGAAGCGTCTGCCTCTGAACCTCCTTCAGCCGACGAAGACTAAACGGAGACTGTTGAAGGAGGCCTATAGGACCTTCTTCAGCATGGTTAAGGAGCTGCTGCCTCTGGCTCGGCGAGCTAAGAGGCGGAGTCAGCTCCAACGCGAGAACTACGAGAATCTCAGAGGCAGATACGGCGTTGCATCTCAACTGGTTCTGGAAGCCGTACGAGATAGAACACCTCCTGAACCTCGCGCATCTCGGGATGGAGGCACGTAAACGCGCGATCCACCGTGCGAGGAGGCGGGGCGGAGGCTTGAGGCCGATGAACCAGTGGGAAAGACATCTCCTTTCGATGGACAGAAAGCTGCTGCGGAAGATTATGGAGGCATGCAATGCCGCGTTTGGAAAGGAGAGTCCTTGAAGGGGCGGAGGCTAGTCGCCGCGGCGAAGATGCCTCCCTGGGCGCGGTAGATGCTTAGAAA
>WAQA01000068.1 GCA_015520475.1 Candidatus Bathyarchaeota archaeon
GTATATGGTGTCCATTAGCTCCAGATATTTTTCGGCTGCGGAGGTTTTTCCTTCCCTTATGGAGTCAAGTACATTACGCCTCAGCTCCCCAATAACATCTATTAGTCCAAGGATGTATGATGAGGCTTTGACATTTATCTCCTCGAAACCTACGAACTTATCCTCTTTAATCAGTTTAAGGAAGATATGTGCCTCTGCATATTCCTGGTATGCTGCATCTACTATCCCGGAATGGTACAAGTCTGGATCGTCTCTGCATATCGTCTTAATATTTGAGAAGACTGTGTCCGCTTCTTTAAGCATTCTCTCTGCTTCTCCGTATCTTCCTTGATGGGTCATAAATATTGCCATCTTTGATAGTCTAGTGGCTGAGCGTGCTGCCAATTGAACTTCCTGTCGAATACTTTCCTTCCTCTCTATTTCCTTCTGTACCTTTCCTATGAATTCCCGTAGTGACATACACCTCAAATCCCTTAGAGAACTCTTAGTTAATCTATAATCTTAACAATATAAACTCTTAATCGGTTTTGAGGGATGCGTCATCTTCTCTTTAAGTACATCCTCTAACTCTTCAATTCTTTCAATGATCACGTCTGAATGAATTATGATCCATGGACTTAGATCCTTAAGTTCAGTAATCAACACGGTTTCTTTTCCCTTTAATTTAGCATAGAAGAGCTCCATGCATGTTCCAGCTGATATTCTAGGTAGGTATGCGATGAGCATATCACATCTCTCTATATCCTTTAGATCTCTAATGATAAATCCTGTCGAGATGTTCTGCTTCTTCTTATCGCTTCTCCTATATATGACCTTCTCTCTAAGCCATGGATCAATTGGTTCGAATCCATACTTCAAGCATATTCTCCGTATTAGATCCCTATACTCCTGCTTCTCTTCCATTCCCTGTATGGGCCCTGATATGAAGACTCTGATCTTCATGTCTACTCAGCCATATCATCCTTTTAGGTGGTCACAGCCTATTATCATTTATTTATATTTCCATATTAAAGCCGGATGATTCTTGTTTTCTCATTCTCTTCGGCTCTATTGTGTTGGGTTCTGGGCGCTTTTAAATCGGCCTCTCTGGATGGGTTATATGCTGATGCCCGCTTTATTTTCACGGCCCATTGTAGTCCGCATCACCTTAATGGTCCTCTCTGCTTTAATTAATAACCTGACAAAACTTCTGTTATTAAAACCCATATTTAACTTTTAACGGCGATTAATCTCCAACTGGAGTTAGGGGGTCTTCTCGCTGAAGATTCTGTAAATAAGGATACTTACCTAAGAAGAGGACGTGGAGAGATTCTTCAAGGATATGTTATTGGTGGAAGGAGGAATCATCTAGCTAGCTGGCTGGAATAAAATATAATAGGGATTGGAACGCATGCATAGATATGGCCTCATGAGGTAATGAGCTTGGTTTAAGGAGATGTAAACTCTTTAAATTAGGGATATGATTGGAGGTGTGAAGTCTTAGGCGAACACTGGAACTTCATCCAAAAGGATGGAGTAGTTCACATCTGCGTATCTTTAGTGAATGTTGATGGTTCAAGCTTATTATGGAGCATGATATAGATTGGTAAATTACATAACTAGGAAGGTAGAGGAATATCTACGTGAGATGCATGAATCACTAAATCCTTTCTATCATGGTGCCGGAACGAATGCTGCGGGAGGAATCCTCTTTGGTTTATTCTCGAATTATTTCAATCCTAGAATTGTGATGCCGCATACGTTCTTCCATGTTATGCTTAGAATGTTCCTTGGTTCATTTGTAGGTATCGCCTTCAGTCTTGGCGCTCTCTTTCTTTCCCTCCCATATATAGAAGATTTATCGAGGATTATGGATCGGTGGATAAGGAGGGATGTGCTTGAAGATTTAATATATGGTTTTCTGTCGCTTTGGCTTAGCATAGTTGCTCTCTTATCGTTTGGCTTCTTAATCTTTTCAGTTTATGGATGGAGAATACCTGTGAATAATCTCTACATAACCTACTCATGGTTCATCTCTTCTCTTACTTATACGAGATGGAATGAGATATTCTTGATACCTATCTTTGGAGTTTCTGTTAAGATGATATATAAGATGCTATTGAAGATTGTGGAGGCTGTTGCGGCTGGTGAGAAGTGATTACAGATTCATCCCTGAATTATAAGTTTAGATTTCTTTGTTTTCTGTATATGCTAAACAGACGAATGTGTCGGATGCACCATAATATAAGTGCCATCTTCCCTGAAACTTTATCAGCGCCTCGGAGAAGACTACGTTTGGTACTTGACCGAACCTCTCCCATCTTGTTTCAGGTTTAAGTATGGGTTTCTCAGCTCTAGCAATCATTCTTCCAGGATCCTTTTTAGAGAATAACGCCCAGCCTACATAATAACATCCATCTCTATCAGCTCCGTTATATATTAGAAGTATTCCTTCCTTTGAAAGGATTGGTGGTGGACCTGGCTCTACGAGCATACTATCAAAATATCCCCTTCTAGGTCTAACAACGATCCATTCCTTACTTGTTCTCCAATGTAACATGTCTTTAGACTTAGCTATCCAAATGTTGCTGTCTCCGAAGTACATCCAGTAGTATCCGTTAATCTTGGTTGGTAATATAGCTCCTGATTTACTCCATCCCCATCCTGGAAAGAGTATTCCTTCCCTTTTCCAGTCTATAAGATTCTTTGATGATGCCATCGCCAGCCTTGCCACTTTTCCATCATAGGCTGTATATGTCATATAGTATGTTCCATTCACCTCTACGATTCTAGGATCCTCGCATCCTCCCATCCGTTCATAATCGTATTCTGGCTTTAATACGGGTTCCTCTAGCTTCTCGAAGTTAGCTCCGTCATCGCTTATGGCTAGGCCTATTGATGATAAGCCATGCCAGACTCTCTGTCCGCGATAGAAGAGATAAACCCTTCCGTTCTTAACTACTGCGGCTGGATTATAGGCCGCTGCCCCGTCAAATCCTTCATCTCCAGGGGTAAGCACAGGCTTTCTAAACCTAGTGAAGATTAAAGCTTCCTTACTTAGAGTCACTCTCTCTCCTCTCTTTAACGGTCTTACATCAATTATCTCTTCTGAAAAATAAAGATTAGTCTATCGTGAAGAAAAACCGTTTTATTCTTGTTTCTCTATGTTTTTCTTTGGTGTTCTATATGGACTTCTACGAGGTTATAAGGACTCGGAGAAGTATCCGTTCATACAAACCTGATCCTATACCTGATCATGTTCTCAGAAGAATCCTTGAAGCGGCTAGGATCGCGCCATCCGGATCAAATCGTCAACCATGGAAATTTATAATTGTTAAGGATGAGAAGATCAAAGAGAGACTTGCAGATGCATGTGGTCACCAGAGTTTCATAGCGGAAGCCCCTATAGTGATAGTTGCCTGTGGATATAACATCCATTATAATAGAGGCGGGTATATGGGGGAGATGAGTATGCTTGTAGACGTATCAATAGCGTTCACTCATCTGATCCTTGCAGCTAGGGCTGAGGGGCTTGGAACATGCTGGATAGGTCTATTCGACAATGAGAAGGTTAAGGAGATACTGAAGATTCCTAATGAAGTTAATGTCGTTGCTATTACGCCTTTAGGTTATCCTAGAAATGAAGGGTTCTCTGAACCTGGTCCGAGGAAAAGCCTAGACGAGATAATCTCAGTAGATCATTTCTAGTTTTCCTGTTGAAGATTGTTAAGTGCCTTTATCACTTTCTTCACCGTTTCAGAGGCTGATTTACCTAGAACTCTGATCATAGCCTCCTTCCCTCTCTCTCCTTCATCATATATTACGTCTGGTACTCCACTAAACTGTTTAATAGCTTCTTCAACCCCCCAACTTAACGTCTTCCCCTCTAGCCTTTTATTCTCTTCAGGTTCTGCGGATCTACTGAAACTTGAAACTTTAAACCCTGCCCTTTTAAAGGCTGAGATAAGTTCAGGGCTGTAATGAAGATTTAAGGCTGCTCTTACATGTGGGTTATGCTTCATCACTGTTAGGATTATCCTAGCTATGTGATCAGACACTCCGAACTTAACGCATCCGACCGCTCTAGCTGATCTGCTTGTTTTCACTATTCTTCCTTCAACAGCAGCTATGTGGTTCTTTGACGTCGCGTAGGAGACTGCCATTCCGACCTGTGTCCCAACCTCAGCTATCCATGGAAGGATATTCGTGTTCTCCTCGATTAAATCAACCGCTCTAGATACATCTGCGAGCACTTCATATCTCTCAGCCTCATTATATATGTGTGTCATTGGATTTGGAATTATCCTCTCAAATCCAGTTTCTATCGGATTTCTAATAGCTTCTAGGATAAACTCTTCTGTTCTTTCAGTAGCTTCGAATATGTTGTAGCCGAGGGCTAGGTGGGCTGTTATAGCTGAGGAAAAGATGCATCCCCCGCCGTGCATGTTTATGTCTATCCTCTCCTTCCTGTAGAGACGTGATCTTCCTTCATAATAGATTAAATCGATAACTTCTGATCCCTTAAGGTGTCCGCCTTTTATTATAACTGCTTCAGCTCCTAAATCATGTATCTTCTTAGCAGCCTTCTTCATGCCGTTAACGTTTTCTATTTTAATCCCTGTTATCTCCTCTGCCTCATGTATGTTTGGCGTCAGGATGTAAGCTTCTGGAATAATCTTCCGGATTAATGAATCAACTGTTTCCTCGTTCTGTATTAATGGGGTTCCAGTTCCAGCCTTGAATAGTGGATCAACCACCATTCTGAATCTATATCTCTTCATTGCCTTGGAAACTTCTTCCACTATCCCCTTTGAGAATAGCATTCCAACTTTAACATTTTCAATCTTGAAGTCTTCCATGATGGCGTCTATCTGCTCCTTAACTATGCGGGGGGATGCCGGGAAGATGCTCTTCACTCCTTTAATATTCTGTGCGGTGATTGCTGTTATGACACATGTTCCATAAACTCCTAATGCTGAGAACGTTTTTAGATCAGCTTCTATTCCTGCTCCTCCTATACTGTCAGAGCCGGCTATCGTCATCGCATATGGAATCTTTCTAGGTCTGTTTCTTTCCAAGATAGGTTATCCCCCTATCACTTTCATATTGATGTGGAGTACTATTTACGTTTATTATGCAAGTATGCTGCTCTCCTAGAATGTCATATGCTCTGTATAAGTAATCTGTTATGTTTGGGGTATTGGTTATTAAACGTGATATGCTCGGATAGATTATGGTAGAGGCGGATTCTTCATTACTCAGCTAGGATGCTGTGTTCATCCTCTCAAAGATATCTACGGGGAGGTTGCTGAGAGGATGGCTGATGAGATTAATCAATGTCTCCCATGCAGATGGTTCTCTTTAAACTTGGAACCTCTAGCCTTAGCTGGTTAAGGCTTATTCGAATCCCTTATAGAATGTCTCTGTAATCTTTGATCTCTCTTCTGGGCTTGAATATTCAATTGGGAAATGTTTTCTTAATGGGACTATTATGAGATGTAGAATTCTGTTTTTCTTGTCGTCCCATAATTCCAGCATATCTCTCTTCGCTATCAAAACAGAATTTATCTTCACAACTTCATATATCTCTTCGAAGCCGAAGTTCGTTCTTGAGAGGAGAATTTTATCTCCGAATTTTAAGGCGTAAATATCCAGTCTCTCATTTTTTATGTAATCCTTTAGTAGTGTGTAGAAGATTTCTAAGTCGCCTTTTATGTCTGTTATAACCCCGTAGTTGCTGTCTGTCCTTGTAAAGCTCTTAATCAACGTCTTGATTAATCCTACAATGTTAAGTCTATCTCCTTCTATGATCTCTTTAACTGTTCTCCGTTTTAGCGCTGATCCGTCACTGTTGGACATTTAAAGCTCAAAGATTCTTTAAATGATTACCGATAAAAAATTAACGGCTATGTTTACTGGAAGATTCAGTCTCCGATCACTGGCTGGATCAATCTTAGGTTCGGATGTGTAGGTTCTCAGATTATTGCAGATGTTTCCCTCTTGTGTTTGATAAGTGGGATTTAGGGATATGGTTTGCTGTGGAAGTATCCTAGCCTTCCTCTTCAGCGTTTTTATAGAGGGCAACTCAAAAACATAAAAACAAAAGATTAATATTTATTGATTTATTTTAGAGAAGAGCAAGGGCGCTGGAGCTGGAGGAGAAAATTTGGGCAATGTACGTCCAGAGAGGGTGAAAAGAATAGCTAATGAGCTCCTGAGAAGGTATCCTGATAAATTTACATGTAGCTTCGAAGAGAATAAGAACGTGATCATGTCGCTTGCCGATATACCATCCGTTAAGCTGAGAAACAGGATTGCAGGTTATATAACTA
>WAQA01000069.1 GCA_015520475.1 Candidatus Bathyarchaeota archaeon
GCGGGCTGTATGGTGGGCGGAGTTTCCTCAAACATTATGTTCGAAAGCCGTCCACCAGCTCACCAGCCTATAATAATTAATAGTCGCCGCATCCAATAAGTTTTTTGTACTGGTTTCGGAGGGTTCTCTTTGATTGGAGCAGTAACAATAATTATCTTCTCTTTGAATCTAGCCGTTTATCTTTATGCCTCAATGACCAGCGGCAACATACTTGTCACGGATCTTCCTTTCCTACTGAAGTTCGGGCTTGTGAACCGTCTCTTCCTAGCTGGATGTTACTGGCAGATTCTAACATCCATATTTGTTCATATAAATATTGTACATCTGGCTTTCAATATGATATTCATGTTGTTCTTTGGCGGTAAAGTGGAGGAGATCATGAATGGATTAGAGTATATCTTCACGTATATAATCTCCGGAGTCACCGGGAACATATTTACTATTATATTGGCTGGGACTGGAACGTTGATTGTGTCGGCGGGCGCATCAGGAGCCATATTCGGCATAATAGGAGCCTACATAATCTATTTAGGAGTTAGATATGACACATCCATCATGTTCTATATTATTTATTGTCTTATACTTCTACTGCTGAATATCTCCGTTAATGTTAACTTGATTGCGCATGCAAGCGGACTATTAACTGGAGCGATGATAGGCTATGTAAAAGCGAGAAATGAGAAAGAATTAAAAGAGAGATGAAGAATAATTTTTGAATCGGAAACTGAACTGTTCTGTGATGCTGGAACAGTTATCTGGAGGAAAATTTAAGGTCAAAGGAGAAAAAGAGAGAGCAATGGAGGCAATTGTGTTAGCGGCTGGTAAAGGGATAAGGCTTAATCCAATCACATATACACGTCCAAAGCATCTTATCCCTATAGGTGGGAGACCAATTCTTGAGAGGCTTCTCCTCTCTATAAGGGACGCTGGATTGAGAAGGATTATCTTGGTTGTCCATTACAAAGCCGACATGATAAAAGAATATTTTAGGGATGGGAAGAGTTTAGGTTTAGATATAGAGTATGTGTATCAACCTGAATTACGTGGAACAGCCGACGCCGTAGGAGTTACTGAAGAACACGTATCAGACGATGAATTCTTAATTATTAATGGAGATCTACTCGTATCTACAGATGCTATCAGAAAGGTTCTGAGGAGCTATAGGGAGAAGAGCAATGCACACTTAACGGTTGTCCACGTGGATCATCCCGAAAGATATGGAGTCGTAAAGATTAAGGATTCAAGGATAATTGATATAATGGAGAAGCCAAGACCAGAAGTTGCAAGGAACTATCCGATTAACGCTGGAATATACATATTCAACCGCGAAATCTTTAGGGCTGTCAAGAAGACGAAGGTGTCCCCTAGAGGAGAGAGGGAGATAACAGATTCAATCCGCCTCCTAATAAGGGAAGGAACACGTATCTCACCGATCCAGATAAACCGTAGAGAATGGATGGATATTGGTAGACCGCAGGATCTCTTAGAGGCAAATAGGAGGGTCATGAACGGACTGGAACCCAGCATCGAAGGATCAATAGAGGATGACGTTCAATTGATAGGTTCAGTGGTGATAGCTGAAGGAGCCAGAATAGGTTCGGGATCAAGGATTGAAGGGCCAGTCATTATAGGAGAAGACAGCGATATAGGATCTAACTGCTACATAAGAGCGTTCTCATCTATTGGAAGAGAGGTTAAGATAGGATGCTCATGTAAGGTTGGGAATAGCATAATAATGGATGAGACGGATATTAGGGGATCCTCACATATCGAAGACTGCGTGATTGGTAGAGGATGCATCTTCGGATCTGGAACATTAACGATGAATAAGCAGCTGAGCAGCATACACCTTGAAGAACATATCAGAGGAATAAGAAAGAATCTTGATAGGGAGACATCAGGTGTTTTTGTAGGGGATTATGTTAGAACAGGAGAGAAGGTAATCTTGATGCCTGGTGTCAGGATAGGCTGCAACAGCTCTATTGGACCATACATGGTAGTCTCAGAGAACGTGCCCTCGGACACAGTATTAGAGATGAAGTGAATGGAGACAGGTTCTATATTGAAGAGGAATCATTCACCCCAGTTAACCCCTCCAGAAAGAAAGAGTCATCTTGCGGTATTATTATAAGCTTCTAATGTTAAAGTAATGTAGGGTTATAGTTATGTCCGCGGCTGAAAGGAGATTCCTAAGCGAAGTTGCAACCTTAATCGATAAGAGAGTTGTAGTAGTAACTATGGATAAGAAGACGTATACTGGAGTATTAGCCGGCATAGACCCTAACAATCTTAATCTATGTCTATCAGAAGCAGAGGATGAGAAGGGACAGCCGATAGACAAGATACTTCTAAGCGGAAACATAGTGGCTCAAATATTCACAACAGAGAAATCCTTCAATCTGAGAGGATTAGCTGAGAGGCTTGAGAAGGTCTTCCCGAGAATGGTGAAGCTATACGAGAAGGAAGGCTTCATATGGGTGATGGATAAGATAAAAGTCACTGAGAAAGGGGTTGTTGAGGGAACAGGCCCAGCAGCTGAGAGAGCCCAGAGAGTATACTCACAATTTATCAGCGAATTACAACGTGAATAGACATTGCAATCCATAAGATAATATTTTGGAGATTCCTAGTTCTGAATCTATAACCTATCCTTCCCTTTATAATTGTATGGAGAAGAGGCATAGTAAGGTTTATTTTTTGGGGAGCAGAGAATAGTCACGGCAATGATGATAAGGCATTTATCTGAGGATGATGAATCAGAGTTAACCTGAGCCTAGAATCCCCTTCTCCTGTCCAGACACTCCCTATCTAGTATGCTTCAACATAGAAGTAACCTTCAATGCCGCTTCCTTTGCTGATTGTTCAGTGTTGAGGCTGGAAGAGACGGGAATGATGGATTACCTTAGATACATAACAACCGATGATGAGGAACAGATCATTATGAATGAGATGGAATAGTCTATAGTTACATTCCCTCAGAAAGCCGCTGAGCCATAACAATAGCTGTGTGAGTACGTACAACCCCCTCAACCGATTGGATTGCATCTATAATCCTGCTGAGCTCTTCTATACGGAAGAACTCGACGAACGCTATTACATCGTAGTGTCCAGTCACTGCATGGGCCATATTAACGCCTTGAATCTTACTTATATCCTCCGCAACCCTCCAGAGTCTACCTGCTTCAGTGTTTATGAGAATGTACGCATACAACCCTTTCACCTTTAAACATAAATCCTGAAGATTTATCGATACTAAAAGAAAGGTATACGTTAATGACTATTTAATTTTAATCTTTTAATGGATAGTTCTGGGAGGATCATCCTTTACTCTTCTGTTTCTTTTCTGGCGGTTCAAACTTTAGGAGGATCTCAACTGGACAGTTCTTCGGCACCTTTAGCTTCTCTTTCCATGCCTCCCCTACAGCCACCATGGCGAATACTCCTGAAAGTTCAGCTTTAGCCTTATATATCAGGTTTATCATGGCTGCCTGTGTATCTCCACTCTTTATTATATCATCAACCACGAGAACACTGTCCCTCCTATTTATAGAGTCTTTAGGTATGTATAGGGTCATGGTGAAGCCTGAACTGTTAACTACATATGTCTCCTCTAGGAAGGATTTCACCCCAACCTCCTTGCTGCTCTTTGCAATAACCAAGTTTACCCCTAGCGAGTTCGCTATCATCGTTGCAAGCGGGATTCCGTCGACAGCCGCCGTTAAAACCTTTGTTATCCTCTTCCCAGCAAATCTAGCCAATGCATAGTTAGCTGTCTGCCTAAGAATGTTTATGTCACCTATTATTGATGTATTATCGAAGTATCCTTCATTATTGAATCTGATTCTCTCCCGAATCTCATTTTCTAGACTTATCAATTTTGAGAGGGCTTCCCATAACTCCCTGGCACGTTCACTGTTTGGAAGGACATGCCCCTTAACATATCTGCTTAGAACAGTCACTGGGAGCTTAGTTTTTTCTGAGAGCTGCCTGTAAGTGTAGTGTCTCTTCGCTGTTTTAAGCAATTCAACGGTTACGAGGCGGAGCTTTAAATCTTCAACGTGAGTCGTCACTCATCCCTCTCCTTCTCTTTCAATAGCGTAAATACTCTTCATAGA
>WAQA01000070.1 GCA_015520475.1 Candidatus Bathyarchaeota archaeon
GAAGGTTAACGGTTCAATCGAGGTTGACGTGGCGGATAACCTCAGAGAAAGCGGCGCCGAGATACTTATAAATATGCTTCCAAGCGGGGCTGAGGAGGCGTCGAGAAGATATGCTGAGGAAGCCTTGAAGGCTGGATGCGCATACATAAACGTTACGCCTGTAAGGATAGCTGCTGATAGGATATGGATTGGAAGGTTCAGGGAGAAGGGCTTGCCGATAGTTGGGGATGACCTTGCAGATCAGGTTGGAGCCACACTGATACATAGACTGCTCCTTGAAACCCTCAGTAGGGAAGGCGTTAAGATCAAGGAGACATATCAGCTCGACGTTGGCGGAGGCATAGAATCAATCGATACGCTTGTAAGGACGAAGGAGCTGAAGAGGGAGATAAAGACTAGAACCGTTAAGAGCAGCCTTCCATATGAAGCCGAGGTTGTAGCTGGCTCAACAGACTATGTAGACTTCCTCGAGAATAGGAGGAACAGCTACTTCTGGATAAGAGGCGTATACTTCGGAGGGGCTGAGATGACGATGGATATAAGATTATGCACTGTCGACGCGCCTAACGCTGGATCCATCCTATTAGATGTTATAAGAGCGGTTAAAGTGGCCATTGAGAGGGGAGACTCAGGAAATATACATCCAATATCATCATACGCATTCAAGAATCCTGTGAAGATCCTCCCTCCAACAGAGGCTGAGGAGGCATTCGAAGCCTACATTAAAGGCGTCAAGTGCAAGGTATGAGCGTTAATAAACCATTAAAGAGGAGGAGAAGGCTCTCAATAGCGATACCCGCATCAATCGTGGAGGATATACCACATCTAAGAGAGAAGACTTCTAGGATAGGTCTTATCGGCAGGGCCCTAGCAATATTCCGCGTAGATGAAGTGATAATCTACATGGATAAACCAGGCAGGAACCAGAGGAGAGACGCTGAACTCCTAAACCTGATACTCTCATATATGGAGACCCCTCAATACTTGAGGAAGCACCTCTTCAAGATAATGCCTGAACTCAAATATGCTGGAACCCTACCTCCACTCAGAACCCCACACCATCCGCTTCAGAGCAGAATTAAGGATTTGAGGATTGGAGAGTATAGGGATGGCGTTATAGTCTCAACGGATAGGAGGGGAGCATACGTTGATATAGGAGTTGAGAAGCCAGCCTTCATACCGGATTTAAAAGCAGCATTGAACAGTCGGGTAACAGTTAAGATAGTGCGGAGGGCTGGGAGGAGAGTGGAGGCTAAATTATCCGACAGGGAAGAGGTAAACGTCTACTGGGGATACAGGATCAACCCGTCCTGGAAGACTCTTAAAGACCTAATAGAAGACTCCAGATTCGACATTAAAATAGCAACCTCAAAGTATGGGAGGAGCATATCAGAGTTAATCCCAGATTTAACGGATAGACTGAAGGCTTCTAGGAGGATACTTATACTCTTCGGCGCTCCAGCCAAGGGATTATATGAGATAGCTGAGGCTGTAGGCGTAGACCTTGAAGAGGCCGTTGACTATGTGATCAATACTATTCCAAACCAGGCTACAGAGACCGTTCGGACCGAGGAGGCCATATACGCCACCCTCTCAATCCTAAACCTCTACATAGACTAAACAGGCAAAATCTAACATTAAACTTTATATATTACACGGCTCTCATTTCTTGGAGATAAGAAATTAAAGGAAAGGAAATGTAAGAGAGGATCGCCGTGGGTCACAGAAAGAAGCATGCTCCGAAACGTGGATCCCTAGCCTATCTGCCTAGGGGACGTGCTTCACGTCCAATAGGCCGGATACGCTACTGGCCTGAATATGATGGGAAGCCCACCCTACTAGGCTTCGCAGCTTATAAGGCAGGTATGACATACGCGGTTGTGGTTGATGATACTCCAGGCTCCCTAAACTATGGGAAGGAAGTGGTTAATCCAGTAACGGTTCTAGATGCCCCTCCACTCTTCATATGCGCCGTGAGAGCCTACACAAGAGATGTTAACGGCTTGAAAACCCTGACTGAGGCGTGGGCCTCCTCCCTTCCAAAGGACTTCGAGAGGATTCCAGGAGTAAAAGAGAACGAGGACTTGGAGGAGGACCTGAAGAGGATAGAGGAGAACCTTGACAGGATAGTTGAGTTTAGGGTTCTAGCCGCCACCCAACCTAGACTCGCCGGAGTACCGAAGAAGAAGCCTGACATAATGGAGATTAAGGTTGGAGGGGGAACAATAAAGGAGCAATTCGAGTATGTAAAGGGAATCCTCGGGAAGACGGTCTCCGCAAAGGATGTTCTAAGGGAAGGAGGATTCGTTGATGTTGTGGCTGTAACCAAGGGTAAAGGCTTCCAGGGACCGGTTAAGAGATGGGGAGTCAGAATACTGCAGCATAAAGCTAGGAAGACGAAGAGGGGTGTTGCAACCCTCGGCCCATGGCATCCGGCTAAGGTCATGTATACCGTGCCTAGAGCCGGTCAGATGGGCTATCATCAAAGAACAGAATTTAATAAGCGTATCCTGAAGATAGGTGATGATGGAAGCGAGGTCACTCCTAAAGGCGGATTCTTAAGGTATGGCCTGGTCAGGGGAGAGTATATCCTGATCAAGGGAAGCGTTCCAGGCCCATCTAAGAGGCTTATCAGACTTAGATATCCAGCTAGGCCTCCAAAGATAATGCCTGAAGCCGCCCCAAAAATAGTGTATCTCTCACAGGAGTCCCCGCAAGGCAAGTAGATGGAGGATTAAGATATGAGTAAAGAATCTGTGAAGATCTATGATCTCCAAGGTAAACCTGTTGGGGAGGTCACCCTCCCAAGAGTCTTCAACACTGAGATTAGACCCGACGTTATAAAGAGGGCTGTCATAGCCATACAGTCCCATAGAATCCAGCCTCAAGGAAGAGATGAGTATGCTGGTAAAAGGACGACGGCTGAGTCCTGGGGTGTTGGAAGGGGAATGTCAAGGGTTCCAAGGCTTGATAGTGGTAGAGCAGCCTTCGCTCCAAGCACGGTCGGCGGTAGAAGAACCCATCCTCCAAGATCAGAGAAGAAGATCTGGAAGAAGATTCCGAAGAAGGAGAAACGTTTAGCCCTATACTCGGCGATTGCCTCGACCGGTGTAAGGGAGATAGTTCAGTCTAGAGGCCACATAATAGATGATGTTCCCGAGCTCCCCCTAATAGTGACCGATGAGATTGAAGGCTTGAAGAGGACGAGGGATGTTGTAGACGTGCTCTTCAATCTAGGTTTAGGACCTGACCTATACAGGGTTAAGGAGAAGGTGAAGGTTAGGGCTGGAAGGGGAAAGATGAGGGGTAGAAGAAAGAAGGTTCCCGTAGGCCCATTAATAGTTGTCTCGAAGAACAATGGGATATTGGAGGCTGCACGTAACATTCCAGGAGTAGACGCCGTTACAGTTGACGACTTAAATGTTGAGCTGCTTGCTCCAGGCACCCATCCGGGAAGGCTTACGCTATGGTCAGCCTCAAGCATTGAGAGATTGAAGGAGTTGACTGAGGGGAAGGCAGCATGAAACCACATGAGATCATACTATATCCTCTGATGACTGAATCCGCAACCAGACTCATCGAAGAAGAGAATAAACTGGTCTTCATCGTGAATATAAAGGCTAGAAAGGCCGATATAAAGAGGGCTGTAGAGGAACTCTACAACGTTAAAGTCAGCAAAGTGAATGTTCTGATAACCCCTAAAGGGCAGAAGAAGGCGTTTGTGAAGCTCCATCCAGACTATAAGGCTACGGATGTAGCCATAAAACTTGGAATATTATGATGAGGTGATTGTTGATGGGTAAGAGGATACGTGTCCAGAGGAGAGGGAGGGGATCCCCAACATTCAGAGCCTCAACCCATAAGAGGGTTGCCCCAGCAAAGTATCCGAACCTCCCGAAATCAGTCATGGAGAACGTTATTAGAGGTCAAGTTATAGAGCTGCTCCATGAACCCGGCCGCGGAGCCCCCCTAGCCTATATAGAACTCGAGAACAATGAAACCTTCTATACAGTGGCTACTGAGGGGATGCATGAGGGACAGATAATCGAGCTGGGAAGCAAAGCCCAGAAGACCGTTGGAAACATAATCCCGATAGGAGAGATCCCTGAAGGCACAATCGTCTGTAACATTGAAGCCTCACCGGGTGATGGTGGAAGCCTAGCCAGATCCTCAGGTTCATATGCAACCGTCATCTCACACACTCCAAGCGGAACAATGATTAAGCTGCCATCCGGAAAGGTGAAGTACGTGAATGATCTATGCCTAGCAACGATCGGCGTTATATCCGCCTCTGGAAGGGTTGATAAACCCTTCCTCAAGGCAGGAGCAAAGTTCCATTGGATGCGTGCCAAGGGACATAAGTATCCGAGGACCAGAGGTGTAGCGATGATAGCGGCTGTCCATCCATACGGAAGCAGCAAGAGGGGGGCGAAGAAGGTTACAACAGTCTCTAGGAATGCTCCTCCTGGAAAGAAGGTTGGCCTCATAGCCGCTAGAAGGACAGGTAGAAGAAAGAAGAAGTGACCTGCCTCCAATCCACCTCACGGTTAAAACCGTAAGCCTTCTAAGCTGCCATCTATAAGGCAGATAAGCCTATGCTGAGCCAGGTTAACTTATTAGGACCATCTCTCCAACAGGATGGAATCCTGAGAGTCGATGAATACTCTAAAAGCAGAGGTGGAACCGGCCTGTGGAACATCACACCCTATAAGTGGGGGACGTCGGAAATCCCCTCCACCCTAAATGGAAAAGATTTAATAGTATGATCCATCATGATATCTCCGAGAGGGTAAAATGCCTAGAGAATTCAAGTATCGCGGTATACCATTCGAGAAGCTCCAGAATATGTCAATGGATGAATTCATATACCTACTCCCATCTAGGCAGAGGAGAAGCCTACAGAGGGGATTAACTGTACAGCAGAGGATCCTACTTGAGAAGATAAGGGAGCTTAAAGAAGGCAACGGATCAAAGAAGCCTGTAATAAAGACCCATGTAAGAGACATGATTATACTTCCGGAGATGGTTGGCGTGACCATCATGGTTCACAACGGCAAAGACTTCGTTCCAGTCGAGATAAAACCTGAGATGATAGGCCATTACCTAGGCGAGTTCGCCATAACAAACAAGCCTGTCAAGCATGGAACCCCTGGAATAGGAGCAAGCAGAAGCAGCATGTATGTGCCGCTGAAGTAATCTCCCAACCCCATCATCTGCTAATCCATCATCAGAGAAGTATAGGTGAAAGCCTAAGATTACTTCTATCATTCCCCGACTTGCTGTGGGGCTGCTTCCTGCTTCCCGCATCATCAAAGGTAGAAATTCAAGGCTATTGCGTGGCTGTTCCTGCAGCCTTCTTCTCCTTCTCCGTCTGCTTCAATATTATGTCCAGTTGCTCCTCTGTTATCGCGTCTATCTCGAAGAGCCTCTCAGCTATCTCGCTTATCCTGAAGAGGGCGTGAACCTCTATATTATTCTTGGCCAGCCTCGCCCTACCCATCTCCTCCCGATCCAGAAGTACAAAGGCGTCGTTGACTACTCCACCCTCAGATCTGACGGCCTCAGCCGTTCTCAAAAGGCTCCTCCCAGTCGTTATCAGATCATCAACCAGTAAGACTCTGTCCCCCGGCATCAGAACCCCCTCAACCCTCCTCTCCCTACCATGCAGCCTCTCCCCCTGCCTAACATAAAGGAATGGCTTCTTGAGGTTATATGCTATTATAGATGCTAGGGGGATGCCGGCGATTGGGATTCCCGCTATCCTATCGAATGCTCCGCCGCCCAGATTCTCCTCAACATATCCAATACATAGATTTACAAGTTTATGGAAGGCGTCTGGAAAGCTCGTTATAATCCTTAGATCGACATAGTATGGGGTGATCCTTCCATTCGGAAGCCTGAAGGTTCCGAACTCCAAAGCATTTATCTTCTTCAATATCCTGCAGAACTCATCCATAACTATCTTCTTATCCAACAACTATCTTCTCCATAGAATCTGTTACGTATCATCTATATTTGATGGTGAATCACCCTTAAAAGGTTACTTGGGAAGTATCTGCCCATCAGCCTATTATCTTCACCAGTAAACGGTCTCTGTAGGTTTACCTGAGAGCACAGCCTCCGTCTCGTCAGGTTCAAGTGTCTTCCTCACACCCAACTTAAAGTGCCAATCGAAGCAGCAGTAACGGACAAGCTTAACCTTCCTTCCCCTAACCTCCTCAGGGACAACCTCGTTGGGGGTGCGCTTCGAAAAGTTTGTTATCTCAACAGTGAATATGCACTTCTCCCATCTCCTCCCCTCATCATCCACTATGAAGTCCCCAGTTCTCTCAACCTCTAAGACCTTCCCCTGAAGCTTCCTAACCTTCCCGTCCATCAGCCATAACCTCCTCCAAGCCGACTCTATTAGATATCTCCCCTCACTTAACATTATCTGTTAGGTGAGGATTCAATGTTCATCCGTCCCTTCATGATCAATTCTTGTGTCCCAAACGTTGAACCAGGACCATCCGTGGCATCTTGGGCATCTTATATACCTCTTCTTTCCAAATCTTATGCTTGTAAAAGATGCTAGGGGAATCCATCTATACTCAAATTCATAGTTGCATCTTGGACATCTCAATCTACTCCTCATCAGTTCACCTCAAGAAAACTTAAAATTGGGATTTAATGTTTAAGTATGCAACCTGCACATATGCAATCTTGATGCGGAGCTCTCTAAGATCCATCCAGAATGTGGATTCCAGCATAACCCCGACCACATCGCCTCCCTCAACCCCTCCAGGATGGAGCAGATCCCCCCTGAATGGGTCCCAACCAACCCTTCTAATGCAGGGATGAATGATAACTCCGAAATGATCCATCATGATTCACCAAGCCCACCGGCTTAAGCCGTGGGCACTTGACAATCCCTGGATAGGCATAATCACTTATAATGATTCTGGTTTGAAGGGTGGTTCTCCGGAGAGGTTAAGTAGGCTAGGAGAATATATTATGTTGATTCTCTCTTGGGGATGGTTTATGGTGGATGTTATCCGGGAATTCTTGGATAAGAGGAATGTTATAGCGGTTGTTGGGGCGAGCAGGAACCCTGAGAAGTATGGCTATAAAGTCTATAGAGCCCTTAAGATGGCTGGTTATAAGGTCTATCCGGTTAATCCGAATGCTGATGAGATTTTAGGGGATAAGTGCTATCCGGATCTATACTCCTTACCTGAGAAGCCTGACGTGGTCAGCCTGGTTGTTCCGCCGAAGATTGCTGAGGCTGTCCTCCATGCATGTAAAGATCTTGATGTACGGAGGGTGTGGATGCAGCCTGGAGCAGAATCTGAGGATGCAATTAAATTCTGTAATGATAATGGGATAAAGGTTGTCTATGGCCTATGCATCATGGTTGAGAGCGGCAGGTTAAGATAGCTTCAAGTTTACTCCCATAATAAACGAGATCGAGATTCAAGATTAAAATAACTAGAAGGGAGGGCTCTTATCAGGCTTCCCCTTTTACACTTCGTACCTTAATGCTTCTGCAGGCTTTAACTTGGCTGCGTAGACCGCTGGGTAGGCTGCGGCTACCACGCTGAGTCCAGCGGCGATGACTATTGAGAGGCCTATGTAATATAGGTACTCGGCTAATGCTCCGGGATAGAATACGAAGCTCCATCCGAGCTGTACGCCGTAGATGACTATGGCTGATACCCATCCGATAATAGCTCCTAACGTCCCACCTAAAATCCCAAGTAGAAACGCTTCTATCAGGAAGATTTCGAGTACGCTTCCATCAGTCGCCCCTAAACATTTTATCGTTCCTATCTCCTTATATCTCTCTGTAACTGACATGAGCATCGAGTTTACTATTCCAACTCCGCAGACTAGGAGGGCTATGATAACCATCCAGTATTGATAGGCGGCTGGAGCTTCACCCCTACCCTTCAGTATCGCACTCATAGTTAATAGGGTTACTAGGAACGCTATTCCCAGCAGAACTGATACGGCGGTTATGGCTGCTCTGGTGAAGCGTTTACTTATGCTCTCCAAACTGTACTTGAAGGCTTCGCTTATCGGAAACTTTATCGTTCCTATCTCTTCATCGGCGGTCATTACTCAACCCTACCTTTACTTTTAGATGATTATCTTTAAATGTTTTTTGTTTTCTGTGATGACGCTTCTATCTTTCTCGCCGAGGCTTGGAGGACGCTTAAAAGATTCATTTCCTGATCTTGCTTGGTGGGGTGGATTAGGCTTACTCCCCTTCCTACATGACCAAAAGGGATATTAGTTTCCCTGTGCTGATGATATGAGGGGATGTTTAATAGTAGGTAATGGTCTGATGGAAGGGGTGATATGGTTGAGTGAAGGATGGATTAAGACGTGTGAGAGGCTGCTTGAGCAGATTAGAAGGTTCTCTGAGAAGAAGAATAAGGACAGATTAGATCTCGTCCAGTCTATGCGGTTCTCCCTATACGCTTTACATAGGAGCTTACTCGGCTGGATAAACTGGGTTAATAATCCAGATATTATGGCGGCCTTCAAGAAGGAGGAGCTCGATGAGATGAATAAGAGAATAACGGAGTTCACAGAGTCATTCATCAAGTATGATGTTGAAGTGACCCAGCGGGGCGTCCAGAAGAATATTGGAACGAAGAAGGCTGAGTCCAGCCAGTCTGAGAGGAGAAGCCTGGAAGAAGTATTCTATATCTGATTGGAGATTAACCTCTAGGTTTTATCGACATCTATAAATGTCTATGTTCTCATCCGATAATTCTAGGATCTTCTTGAGATCTTGAAGTGGGAGTCCTTACCAGCGCTTATATATTCGCCTCCAAATTGATCCCTGATTATAGTGGCTATCTTCGCGAAGTTGTCAGATCCAAGATACTGTCTAGGCCTAATAATAATGTAATCATCCGTCTCCTCAAAATATAACATTCCCATTAAATCCTCTGGGAAGGCCCTCTGCACATCATCTATGCTCCTTAAGGCCTTCCCCTCCTCCCTCGGTTGACCGGTCGCCGTGGATCCTAAACCGCCAATAGACCTCCTCAACTCAATCGAGATACTCTTCAAATCATCAGATATAATATTAAATATGTCGATTAGCTCCTCTATCCGCCTTAACAGATCGTCGATTTTACTCTTCTCATCACTCATAAATCCATCCATCCCACACGTACTCCTCTTTGTCTCTTCTCCCTCATTTGCTTTACTATAGATTGGAGGATCAGCATCACCTGAACATTTAATCCTGAAAGAGTTTAAATCAAATGTGTCCTCTTATAATGTATTGTGGAGGGCCCTTCCGAGAATCATTGATAATCCCATCTGACATGAAGGATCAAAGGGAAGTCTTGGATTGGAACCTTAAATTCAATATGGTCCCCGGTGAGTTAGATGCTTGAGATTGATGGAAGCAGGAAGAGTGGAAGCGGCACGATACTACGGATATCCCTAGCCCTCTCCGGGATACTTGGGGAGCCACTACACATATATAATATTAGGAGGAAGAGGAGTAAGCCCGGCTTAAGACCTCAACATTTAGAGTCTGTTCTGACGGCTGCTAAGATATGTGGGGCTGAGGTTAAGGGGGCTGAGGTTAACTCAACCGAGCTCTGGTTCAAGCCTGGAACGATAGAGGGGGGAGATGTTAGAGCTGAGATTGGAACAGCCGGCAGCATACCCATGCTTATAATGACGGTTCTCCCCCTATGCGCCTTTGCCCGTAAAGAAGTGAACCTCCACATCTTCAGGGGTGGAACAGACGTCAACCACTCCCCAACAATAAATTATATGAAGTATGTCTTCCTCAACGTTCTGAGGAGGATGGGATTGGAATCCTCACTTATAATCAAGAGGTACGGTTATTATCCTAAGGGGATGGGCGAGGTTATATTGAGGGTTAAGCCATGCAGAGAACTCAAACCGTTAATCCTGGAAAGCTTCGGAGAGCTCATTGGGGTACGTGGAGTCTCAGTCTGCACTTTCCTGGCTGATAGGAGGGTTGCTGAGAGGCAGGCTTCAGCCGCATCCAGATACCTTGAAGGCCGAGGCTACAATCCAGAAATCAAGATTATAAATGACTTCTCAAATCCTCTGCAGAAGGGCAGCTCCATAGTTCTATGGGCTGAAACCTCAACAGGAGCTATGCTTGGAGGGGACTCTATAGGGATGATTGGGAAGAGGAGTGAGGA
>WAQA01000071.1 GCA_015520475.1 Candidatus Bathyarchaeota archaeon
TCTTCAGTGTCCGGTAGGATTAGAGGGGCTACTACTGCTTCTTTTATCTGGAATCTGCCAGCTGGCTTCCATCTATTAAACCTGTCTAGGAGTAGGTGATCCTCTGTTAGGACGGCCTCAAAACCTGATCTTAACTTGATTCTGATCAAGTAGCCATCATACTTCTTTCTTCTTATAATGGTTGCATTGGCCCATCTGATTGATCCATCATGGGTCAGCGATGCCACTTTAAGGTTTACAGGAGATATCTCGAATTTTCCTTTTTTGGATGAAACCTTCCTCCAGAAGGCTTTCCTCCCTATCTCCCCTATTCTAACTGGGCCATTAGATGTGAATATTAATGCGTCAGGGTGGAGGCATGCTATGCCCTTATCAGCTAAGACGAGGGCGCCTGCTTCAAGGGTCATCCCCCCCGTCTTAGAGGGTAGGACGGCCGCTGTTAAGCCAGCTGCTGTTGTTCCCCTGCCGCTTGTGTAGAGTCCTCTAGGAGCGATCCTTTGAACATACCTTAAAATCTGAGATTTAGCTGTTCCCGGATCACCTATAAGGAGAATATTTATTTCTCCTCTAATTGTTATGTCTGGGAGTTGCTTTGGCACTCCACCGAAGAGAAGATACATTATTGCTTCTTTGATATGTTCATATCCATATATTGATGGAGCTATTGAACGAATTATCTTTCTATGTATCCATGGATCCTTGGAGAGCTTTATAATTTCCTTCTCTTCTTCAGGTGATATCAGAAGAGCCTCTGACTCTTTTCCAACGGATTCAACGTAATTGGCTTCTATTTCGAGGTTAAAGGCTCTCAGCTTTCCCATTCTAGGATATGATGGTGCTTCAGCCCTGATTATGCCAACAACGTAAACTCTGTCTCCAGGTCTGACTATATCAACTATATCCTTTCCTACGAGTTGGATGTCAAGTGATCTGGGGGTTTGTCCAGGAGGCAGCTCCTCAGGATACTCCTGTATTCTAATTCTCTGTGAATCTACAAATTCTGATTCTTCCTGTATGAAGTCGAAGGGGCCGGCTCTTCCACACTGCGGATTTGAGCATCTAATTGGGAACGTTAGGAAGGCTCCGGATTGAGGTATAGTTATTTTGGTTTCGCATCTTCTACATTTGAAGACTGCGTTTACAACGAGAGGCTGAACAGTTGTAGCTCTAACTATGATCCCTTCAACCATGATAAGTTTGCCGACGTGTTCTGAACCTAAGCTCCTCATGGGGGTTACATGTGGTAATCCGCGGAACCTAACCTTGACCCCTACATCCCTAATCTTCTCAGCGTAGATTGGATCTTCGATTCTAAGCTGATCATACGCTGCCCTATTTACGTAATCTAAATATTCATCTGGCTTTTCTATTATTGCTTCAGCTAAAGGCTGATCCGCAATCAGTAAATCTTCAAAGTCAACTATTATAGATGTTGATCCCTTGATGGCCATCTGAGCTAATCGTTGCCGATACTTCTCTGATTTCAGGAAGTTCTGGAATCGTTCTTGAGGGTTCTCCGCTACTAGCTCTGTCAACTTTTGGTCTCCTCTAAGATTTTACTCTGCCAACTACTTATAATCCTTCTCAATTCTTTGAAGAGTTCCTGTTCTTCAACAGTCATGTTCTTTAGTATCTGCTCCGAATACTCGGATGATGATGCTAGAGATATTATCTTTTTCAGTCTACATGTGATTATGTCTTGTGATAGCTGTTTAACTCTTTCATATTCCCTTATCTTCTCGATTCCTTCCTTCGATTGCTCCTTTAATTCCTTCAGTAAGTATCTAAGTTTAGGGTAGAACCTTTCAGGTAATGGTGAGAGTTGATAGGCTGGCTGTATCCTCTCTTTCCATTGAATCTTATATAGTCCTGCGGCGCTTATGGATCCATCCTCGGAAAGCCTTACCAAGCCTGACTTCTCTAATTGTTTGGCAATCCAGAACCTGATAAAATACTCCTTTCCTTCCTCGAACGGTCCTACTTCTACGCCGACGAGATCTATTCTAGGTGAGTCTCTAAGCGCGACAACCTTGACTGGAGTATTCTCGAATATGAAGTCTGTATATTCAATAGATGAGAACCCCAACAATATGATGTCAGCCTCTAATATATACATTAAAAGAAGTAATCATAGGATGGATATAAACTCTCATGAATTGTTCATGTACGGCTTTTATGTTCTGGTAGCCCTGAATTGTTCAGAGATTCATATTTTGACTCTTTCATCTTTCTCTCTTTATTTGCATGTATGGATAAGGCTAATCTATGAGGGATCTCCATAATAATATGGAAGGTGTCCAAGATGAGTTATGAGATGTGGACTGAGAAGTATCGTCCAGTTACGCTTGATGATATGGTAAATCAGAAGGAGATCGTTGAGAGGTTGAAGAGTTTTGTTAAGGCTAGGAATGTTCCTCACTGCATTTTT
The DNA here is from genome assembly GCA_015520475.1 of Candidatus Bathyarchaeota archaeon. Lineage (GTDB taxonomy): Archaea > Thermoproteota > Bathyarchaeia > Bathyarchaeales > WAQA01 > WAQA01. The sequence goes on from WAQA01000071.1 coordinate 2,429, forward strand.
GCTGGTCCTCCGGGGACGGGGAAGACGACGGCGGCTCTATGCCTCGCCCATGACCTGTACGGCGAGGGATACCGTGAGCATATTATGGAGTTAAATGCAAGTGATGAGAGAGGCATAAATGTTGTTAGGGAGACCGTAAAGACTTTTGCGAGAACTAGATCGATGGGTGAGGTTTCATTTAAAATTTTGATTCTTGATGAGGCTGATAATATGACCGCGGATGCTCAGCAGGCTTTAAGGAGAACTATGGAGCGATATACCGAGACAGCCCGCTTCATTTTAATAGCTAATTACAGCGGGAAGATTATTGAGCCTATCCAGTCAAGATGCGCCCCGTTCAGATTCACGTTTCTACCTGAGGAAGATATAATTAACAGGATCAAGTTCATCTGTGAAAATGAGAATGTTGATATATCTGAGGATGGTATAGATGCTATACTTGAGGTTGGCGAGGGTGACTTAAGGAGAACAATCAATATTCTCCAGGCAGCTGCTTCTGTTGGGAAGGTGATAACCGCAGATGTTGTCTATTCCGTTGTTGGAAGAGCAAACCCGGCGGATATCCGGGAGATGATAAGGCTTGCGATGAATGGAGAGTTTATAGAGGCGAGGAAGAAGCTGAGAGAGATGATTCTCAAGTATGGGCTTGCTGGAAGCGATATTCTCAAGCAGGTTCACCTTGAAATATTCAGGTTAAATATTCCGGATCGCTGGAAGATTAAGCTGGCTGACACTGTAGGCGAGATAGACTTTAGGCTTATTCAGGGATCTGATGAGGAGGTCCAGTTAAGCGCCTTATTGGCGAGGCTTGCTGAGGCTGGCTATGAGATTCGGGGTGACCTATAAAAATTGTATGTTCCATGGACTGTTAAGTATAAGCCTAAAACAATATCTGAAGTTGTAGGTAATGATGATGCTAAAAGGAAGATTATAGAGTGGATTAAGAGTTGGGATAGGGGGGTGCCAAGTAAGAGGGCGGTCTTTATCTATGGCCCTCCAGGTGTTGGAAAAACAGTTTTTATAGAGGCCTTAGCCCGTGACTTTGGGATGGAACTTGTTGAGAGTAACGCTAGTGATTATAGAGTTGCAGATGCTGTTAAGAGATTTGCCGGTAGAGCATCGGAGTACTCAACTCTCTTCGGGAAGAGACGTCTAATACTCTTCGATGAGCTCGACGGGATAACTGGCACCGCAGATAAAGGTGGAGTCCGCGTTATCACGGACATAGTTAAGAATACTAGATGTCCAATAGTTCTTATAGCGAATAATGCTTATGATCCTCGATTCTCAACTTTGAGGAAACATTGTTTCTTGGTGGAGTTTAAGAGACTATCTAAAAGTCTGCTGATTAAGCATTTGAGGAGGATATGCGCTCTTGAAGGTATAGCTGCGGAGACTGAAGCTTTAAGGTTTATAGCTGATAGGGCTAATGGAGATGTTAGGTCAGCGGTGAATGATCTTCAGGCTCTTGCTCAGGGCAAGAAGACATTGAAGTATGAGGATGTGTCATGGCTTGCCTATAGGGATAGAAAAGATGTTATCTTCAATGTTCTCAGGAGAATCTTCTATTCGAGGGATGCGAATGATGCTAAGATGGCGATTGACATGGCAGATGTGGATCCGGATATGCTCTTCGAATGGATATATGAGAATCTACCATATCATATAAAGAATCCTAAGGAATTAGCTTCTGCGATGGATTCTCTTTCACGTGCAGATGTGTATCGTAGCAGGGTGAGATCGACTCAGGATTGGTCTTTACTCCGATACGTTATAGATCTTATGACTGCAGGAATATCCGTTTCTTGGAGTAGAAGGGCTAGAGGCTGGGTTCCATTCAAGTTTCCTGAGAGGATACGTTCCCTTTCAGGTTCTAAGGGCGAGAGAAACCTGCTGTCAGCTATTGGAATGAAGATAAGGAGGCGCTGTCACGTATCAGCTAATAGGGCTGTGAAGGAGATTATACCATACTTGAAGGTTATATTTGAGAATAATGATGAGATGGCTTCTGGATTGGCTCGGTGGCTGGATCTAGATGATGAAATGATCAAATATCTTAGAGGAGATCTGTGACGGTTTCTTGTAAATGCCACAAATCTTTATGTGTCGCTCTTCTTTTCACGTGCATGCTTCACTATGTGGCCTACCTCTGGTATTATTAGCCTCTCCAGTGCTATCCTTACACTGTTTGGTGATCCAGGTATACAGAAGATTGCTTTTCCTCTGGAGACTCCGGCTAATGCCCTCGTCATTATAGCAGCTGATCCTATCTCTCCGTAGCTTATGAATCTGAAGATGTCGCCGAACCCTTCTAGTTCCTTTTCTAGGAGGGGTCTTACAGCCTCTATGGTTACATCATCCGGACTTATTCCTGTTCCACCGCATGTTATGACTACGTCGGTTTTTCTGGATTTTAATGCTCTGAGTAAAGCCTGTTGTATTTTATCTCTATTATCTGGTAGAGTCTTTCTGCTGACGATTCTATGTCCATGTCTCCTTATTAACTGAACCATTAAGTCTCCTGACTCATCATCAATCTTCTCTCCGCTTTTAATCTTCTTATAACGTGATGAACTGCATATTATAATTGTAAAACTTAATTTTTTAGGTGCTTCGTCTTTATGTTTGATTGATGTTTCGTTCAGATTGTTCTGCCTCCTTTAATTTTCTCCGTAACTCTTATGTCCTGTATGCATGTATAGGGGTACTGTCCCTCCCTGTCCTTCTCATACTTCTTCGTCATATCCCATATTGTTATTAATGCTATGGCTGTCGCTGTTATTGCTTCCATCTCAACGCCTGTCTGAGCCTTCGTCTTAACTGTTGATTCAACCTCTATGGTTGAGTCGTCGACAACTCTTACTTTAACATCTACCTTTGTTAGCGGTATCTGGTGGCATAATGGAATCAACGAGTTCGTATTCTTTGCGGCTAATACTCCAGCTATTTTGGCTGTGTTTATCGGGTCTCCCTTCTCGATCTTTCCTTGCAGTATAAGCTTTACTGTCTCCTTTCTCAGTTTGATTCTTCCCTTTGCTGAGGCTTCTCTGTAAACTTCAGGTTTACCTGTTATATCAACCATTGACATGGTCTATTTTCCCTAGTATAGGATCCTTCTTGCTTCTCTTTATTCATGTGCTGTCTTCTATGTCTAGTGAAGGATAGAACTTCTTTAGTTCCGAATTAAAATTTTCGAGTTGA
>WAQA01000072.1 GCA_015520475.1 Candidatus Bathyarchaeota archaeon
CCGATGATAATGACTAGAATCTGCGGTGTCTGCCCATGGGCTCATCATCTAGCATCTGCTAAAGCGGCAGATGAGGTCTTCGGCGTAGAGATCCCTGAGACGGCGAAGAAGCTTAGGGAACTCGCCTATATGGGCGACAAGATAAGAGATTTCATTCTTCACTTCTACCTTCTCTCAGGCCCAGATTTTGTTATGGGACCTGAAACAGAATATAAGGAGAGGAATATCTTCGGAATAGTTAAGGCGTATCCTGAGATAGCGAGGAAGGTTATAAGGAGTCATCATCTCGCCCATAGAATAGTTGAGATTGTGGCTGGGAAGAGGATACATCCAGTAGCAGCTGTTCCAGGAGGTTTCACTAAACCGTTAACTGATGAGGAGAGAAGAGAAGCTGCTGAGATGGCGAAGGAACTGTTAGACTTCGCATCTTTCACCATCAAATACGCAAAGGAAAACATTTTCCCAAAATACATTGATCTGGTGAAGGATCTTGCGGTGATAAGGACTGGCTTTCTAGGTTTAGTAAGGGATGACGGCTCCAACAGCTTCTATGAGGGAAAACTCAGAATGATGCAGCCTAACGGAGAATATGAGGATTTCCAGCCGCAGAACTATCTGGATTATATAGCCGAACATGTTGAGCCGTGGACATATCTTAAGTTTCCCTATTATAGGAAGGCTGGAAGGATAGTTCTAGATCCTGAGAACCCCATAGGGGTCTATCGGGTGAACACGCTTGCAAGAATAAATGTTTGCGATAAGATGTCTACTCCATTGGCTCAGGAGGAGCTAGAGGAGTTTAGGAGAGAGTTCGGCCGTCCAGCCCAGCAGACCCTCCTCTTCCACTGGGCCCGGTTGATAGAGATGGTTTACGCGGCTGAACGTACGATAGAGCTGCTTGAAGATCCTGAGATTACAGGTGAAGATGTTAGGGTTCCAGTGGAGCCTAGAGCTGCTCGTGGAGTCGGCTGTATAGAAGCAACGAGGGGAACGTTGATCCATGATTATGAAACCGACGAGAATGGTATGGTGAGTGATGTCAATCTGATAGTTGCAACATGCCAGAACAACGCTGCGATAAATCTGGCAGTTAAAAAGGCTGCGCAGACCCTTATTAAGAATGGAAAATATGATCAAGGAGTATTGAACAAGATAGAGATGGTTATCAGAGCGTATGATCCATGCTTGAGCTGTGCCACCCACTATCTGCCTGGAAAATTAGCTGTTAAAATGTACATACTTGATCAAGACGGTAAAGTCCTTGATGTTCTAACCAATTATCAAGAATAAGAATGGGAGGCTGCGGTCACCGGGAGTACTGAGAGAGTATACTTCTTTTTATCTTGATCTCGCAGGAAGACCCTGTCTGTAAGTGTTGGGGATGGGTTGTGGTTAGGCTTAAATATGATTTCTTAAGAGAAGTTGGGCTGTTCCTGTGTAGAGGAATCTTCGAGTGTCTAAATTGTGGAATAGGGGTATGGTGGGGGCCGTGAACTCTCCGAACCGGCAGATGTGGCTGATGTGCGTAAAACCCCAGCTAAACGCTGGAAACTCATCCGAAAAGGATGGAACAGTTCACTGATCGCTTGTTGAGAAGTACTCCTCCTCTATCTTTAGACGTGTCTCTTCAGGGACAGGGCCTATCTTAGATATTCTTGCAGCGAATGTCTCAAAGATGTTCAGTATCTTCTCGTACTGTGGAATCGTTGTTGTTGTATGGATTAGCCGTAATGGTTTAACGCCGTATCTTCTCAGCTCCCTCTTTAGCTTGATCACATGTTCCCTCAATCTTTCCTCGGTGAATACGCTGTCATCTCCCTCAACCAAGATTATGCCATCTGCGCCAGCGGCGAAGGCTGTTAAAAGATGCCTCAGCCCTACCCGTCCTGTACTTGGAACCCTTATTATTCTTATGTGTGGTGAGTAGCTGAGCCTTGTCTGCCCAGCAAGATCCGCTGATGCATAGGCGGTCTCCCCCTCTAGAAACGCTATTATCCTCGGCCTCTCTCCTCCCCTGCTCACCCCTTGGATCTGCGCTATTAACTGTTCTTCGCTGCAGTGATTCAGGTCGATCGCTGATCTTGGACAGTTAGGTATGCATATTCCACATCCAACGCATGATATGGGGTTTATTCTCACCTCTCCACTGGAGGATTCGATTGCGTTAACTGGGCATATCTCTATACACGCACCACATCCATCACATCTCTCCTGGATTACATAGGCTACTTCAGGAGATATTGAAGTTACACCCTTACCTAGAAATGTTGCAACTCTTGAGGCTGTTGCCATGGCCTCTAGGGTTGTCTCTCTAATATCCTTCGGGCTGAGTGCACATCCACATATATAGATGCCTTCACGTTGACTGTCGACAGGCATAAGCTTATAATGTCTCTCTAGAAAGAACCCGTCTGAACCTATGTGGATTCCAAGTTTCCTCCCTATATCCTCAGCTGTTGGATGTGGAATTATACTTAAGCTAAGTACAACCATGTCGAATAGTCCCTCTATCCTAGCTCCTAGAAACGTATCTTCAGCTCTTACGAATATCCCATTATCTGTCGGTGTAACCTCTGCAACTCTTCCCCTAACAAACCTCACTCCATGCTCCTGCGCGTTTATATAGAACTCTTCATATCCCTTCCCATCAGCTCTAATATCTATGTAGAATATCCATGGTTCAGCGTCTGGCACGGCCTTTTGGAGTAGTAGGGCCTGCTTTATCGCCGCCATACATCCGATCTTGCAGCAGTGTTTCTTTCCTTTATCCCCATCAAGCATTCGGCTGCCAACGCAGAGTATGAAGGCCACCTTCTTCGGCATCTTCCCATCTGATGGTTTATGTATCCCTTGTATCATAAGCCGTTCGAACTGTAGATTTGTTATGATGTCTGGGTGCAGTCCGAAACCGTACTCTTTAAGATTGTATGGGTCAATCTGATCGAATCCCGTTGATATGATTATTGCGCCTACATCCAGCTCCACCATTTCCTCTTTCTGCTCAAAGTTTACGGCGCCTCCCTTACAGAATCTTTCACATACTCTGCATACTCCCTTAGTGAAGTATAAGCAGTTCCTCTTATCTATTACATACGCGTTTGGAATGGCCTGTTTGAATGGTATATAGATGGCTTTACGTTGGCTCAGTCCAGCCTCGAACTCGCTTGGAACCTTAACTGGACACTTCTTAGAGCATTCTCCGCAGGCTGTACATCTCTCTTCATCTATAAATCTTGGATGTTTAATGATGAGGGCCCTATAATTCCCTGGAGATCCCTCTATTGATGAAACTTCACTCATTGAGAGGATGCTGATGTTCGGATGCTGTGATGCATATACCATCTTAGGCGTGAGTATACAAGATGAACAGTCCAAGGTTGGAAATGTCTTGCTTAGCTGGGCCATGTGCCCTCCAATACTTGGACTCCTCTCCACCAAGTACACTTTATATCCTTTGTCAGCTAACTCTATTGCAGCGATTATCCCTGCAACTCCCCCTCCAATAATCAGAACATCCCTGTTTAACTTTATGTTCTTCAGCTCTAACGGTTTGAGGAAGCGGCTTCGCTCAACAGCTCCGCGGATGAGATCAATGGCCTTCATGGTTGCCTTCTCTCTATCATCATGAACCCAGCTGCATTGCTCTCTAATATTTACCATCTCCAGCAGATACGGGTTTAATCCAGCTGACTTGACTGTCCGCCTGAAAGTCTCCAGATGCATCCTCGGAGAACAGGACGCTATCACTATCCTGTTAAGATCATACTCTTTTATCCCGTTTATTATCATGTTCTGTCCTGGATTGCTGCATACGTACTCGTTCGTTTCGGATACTTCAACCCCGCTGAGATGTGAAGCTACCTCCCTTACCCTCTCAACATCTACAACATCACTTATGTTCCCGCCGCAGTGGCATATATACACGCCTATACGGGCGCCTTCCATCTTCTAAACCTTCCATTCAGCTTTGTCAAGTATCCGCTTACGATTTTTACTTGGATACTTCTCTAAATAATACTCTCCAGAGAATAGTTATCCCATAAAAGATATATTTGTTACTGTATATATACTGTAAATATACATTAAGGAAGCTGAAGGGGATGCCTCTGGCGGCTGAAACGCGGAGACGAGTAATACGTCTGGAAGAGATAAACGATGCCTTCTCAAGGGAGGTTATTAAGGCTGGAGGGGAAAAACTCTACGTATGCTTCCAATGTGGAACCTGTACAGCGTCCTGTCCAATATTCAAGTTCGACGAATCATATAATCCCCGCCTAATAATAAGATCAGCCGTTCTAGGCTTAATGGATCGAATATTAAACAATGACATGTTATGGTTATGTGCGGCCTGCTACTCCTGTACAGAGAGGTGTCCACGTGGCGTTCGACCAGCTGAAGTGATAAGGGCAATAAGGAACATAGCTGCTGAGAAGGGATATATACATGAATTCTTCAAGACACAGGCAGATACGATCATAAATTATGGTAGGATATGGGAGGAAGAAGAATTCGTTAATGAGATGAGGGAGGATATGGGGCTCCCACCAGTTCCATCAGTAAACCGTGAAGAAGTTAAGAAGATCCTGGAATATACCAAAGTTAAGAAGATCCTGGCGTCTGGGGAGGGGGAGGATTAACTGATGAAGTATGCATATTTCCCTGGATGCGTCACCCCCCTCAGAGAGAACTCCTATGAACTCTCAGCCAGGAGAGTGCTTGAGAAGCTTGGTGTTGAACTGGTGGAGCTTGAGGGAGCGAATTGCTGCGGCTTCTTCCTGGACGCGGTTGATCATTTAAGTTCCATAGTGTTAGCTGCAAGGAACCTATGCCTAGCAGAGGATATTGGATGCCACATTATAACGTTATGTCCAACATGTTCCGGGCACTTCACTAGGGTGAAGGCTGAACTCTCAGAGAATCCGAAGTTGATGAATGATGTAAATAGGGTCCTGAGCAGTGTGAATAGAAGGTTCATCGGATCCTCAGAAGTGAAGCATATTGCAAGGGTGCTGGTGGAGGATGTAGGGGTGGAGGCGATAAAGAAGACTGTCACTAAACCGTTGACCCGCCTCAGAGTTGCCCCTCACTATGGATGTCATATAATGAAGCCCTCAACCGAGATCAGGTTCGACAGTCCAGAGAATCCTAGGCTGTTAGACTCGCTGATTGAGGCTACAGGCGTGAAATGTGTAAATTATATGGAGAAGAGGATGTGCTGCGGCGCTCCAGTGATGGGTGTAGACTTAAAACTATCAATAGAGGTTGTCAGGGAGAAGCTGAGAAGCATTAAGAAGGAGAAGGCTGATGCAATAGTAACTATCTGTCCATTCTGCCATACCCAATTCGACTTGAACCAATCTAGAATCGAGGAGGAGTACGGTGAAACCTATGAGATACCCGTCCTACATTACACTCAACTTTTAGGTTTGGCTCAGGGCTACGAACCTGATGACCTAGGACTATACGAGAACAGGGTGATGGTTGACGATCTGCTAAGCCTCATCTAACAATTAAGGGATTGGAAGGCGTTGTGATATGAAGAGGAAACTTGATAGAGACAGGTTAAAGATTATCTATGAAAGGAATAGGGAGCGGGGAATGATTATAGAGGCCATTAAAAGGAGAGGGGCGGCGACGATCTCGGAGATTGCTGAGATAACTGGGCTGGAGAAGGAACGGGTTCTAACCCATATCATCGCACTTCAGCAGCTTGGAAGACTGGAGATTACAGGTGAAAGAGAATACGAGTTCATATACTCCCTATCCAGATGAGGCTTCCAAAGATGAGATAGAAAAGGGTCAAATAAGATTAGATAATGGAGATGATGAGCTGGATGGTTAAACTCTTCGGTAAGTATGAGTATCCTGAAGGATTATACTACTCTAAGGATCACCTCTGGGCTAAAGTTGAAGGCGAGAATGTACGTGTAGGAATAACGGACTTCGCTCAACAATTGGCTGGAAGGATACGCTTCGTAAGGTTGAGGCCTCCTGGAAGAGAAGTTAAGCGGGGAGGGGCTCTTGGAACAATGGAGACTGGAAAGTGGGTTGGACCGCTAAGGTCGCCTGTCAGCGGGGTCATAATGGAGAATAACAGGAACCTGAGGAGAAAGGCGAGTTTGATGAATGATGACCCCTATGGGGAGGGGTGGATATCCATCATTAAACCGTCAAACCTAGAGGAAGAACTTAAAGATTTAATGGTTGACATAGATGATCTAAAGAAGTGGCTGGAGAAGGAGATCGCTAAATACTCAAAGGAGAAGTAATCCATCATCATGGGAAGAAATATTAAAGATGAGAGATGTAGAGGAGAAACCTAAGAAGATAAGGTGTATGGTCAGAGTAGTATGGGATATGGAGAGCGGAGGAGTATCCTATATACGGGATCTAACTCCGCTGATTCTAGATACTCCTGTAGAGTTCGGTGGAAGAGGAAGATCCTACTGTCCAGATGAACTCTTCCTATCGGCTATAGGCGGATGCCTCCTCACGACATTCCTCTACTTCAAGAGAAGATTAAGACTGAACATTAAGGGGTTACAAGTCTCAATTTATGGATCCACAGATCTAATAGGCCCTGAAGGATATAGGATAACAGGTATAACAGCCGTTATCCATGTGGAGGTAAATGTGGAGGAGAAGGAAAAGACTGAGGAATGCATAGAATTAACACGTGAATACTGTCACTTAACCCGCTCGCTGGAACATACAATCCCCATAAAGATAAAGCATGAAATAAGAACTGTATGATAAAATGTTCCTTTTCATCTGCTAAACGTGAATGTTATGGAGGATCTATTCCTGGACATGTCTGGATCGAGTAGGGTTAGATCCTCTGCTGATGGAGGTTCAATTAGACGATGAAGTATGAATCTCCAGACTATGTACGGATAAGCCTTGCAGCGGCGATAACGCTTGGCTTTATAGAGGGAAGATTCTTCCGTAACGCAAAGCTCCACTGCATAAATCTGTTATTGACGTATGAGGATGGATGTGTTGGGAGATGCGCATACTGTGGCCTCTCAAAGAGTAGGATTAACGTTGAATCCTGGAATGAGATGAGCTTCATCCGTGTTGAATGGCCTGTAATCGCGTTAGGAGATATCATCTCAAGGATCAGAAGTGGCTTCTGCCCCCATGTTGAACGTGTCTGCGTTTCCATGATAACCAATGTAAAGGCTCGGAGAGACCTGATAACCGTCATAGAAAGACTGAGTAGGGAAGTAGATTTGATATCGGCCTTGATAACGCCTACGATAATAGATAGGGATTGGCTTTGCCGTCTAAAGAATTCAGGGGCTGAGATGGTTGGTATAGCGATAGACGCTGCAACGCCTGAACTCTTTGATAGGCTGAGGGGACGCGGAGTTAATGGGCCGCATAGATGGGATGTGTACTGGAGAACTGTGGAGGAAGCCGTTAAAATATTCGGTAGAGGTAAGGTTGGAGTGCACCTCATAGCTGGTTTAGGAGAGACTGAGAGGGAGATGGTGGAGACGATTCAGCACGCCTATGATATTGGGGCTCAAACACATCTCTTCTCATTCTATCCTGAAGATGGATCTCTAATGCAGGATCATCCGCAGCCTCCCATCGGAAGCTATAGGCGGATACAATTGGCAAGGTACCTCATAAACCATGGGATAATATCCGCTGATGATTTAAAATTTGATGGTGAAGGAAGAATAAGAGATTATGGTCTAGATGGAGAATTATTAGATGAGATAATCGACAGCGGCCTTCCCTTCATGACATCTGGATGTCCAGGTAAAACATTGGAGAATGCATGTAACAGGCCATATGCTAACTGTACACCATACCAGGCATACATAGGCGAACTGAGAAATTACCCATTCAAACCGGATAAACGAGATATAGAAATAATCCGGGAACAACTCATCGAGTATCGGTAAACCGGAATGATATGTCACCACTGAATCTTTAGGTGGCGTCGAAGAGATGAACCGTAACAACCTTCTCGATGAATGCTTCAGAAGAACAAGTGAACTTCCACGTCTAATCAAGGAAGCATATGATGTTAGAAGGAAGAATTTCCCGGACACCATATTCTTTTCGATGCCGGGTATGATACATTTCGAATCCTCCTTCTATAATGCTACGGATCCATACCGTTTCCCAGCGATATCCATCACGGGTGGAGAGTGCAGTCTCAACTGTGAACATTGTAAAGGAAGAATATTGGAGTATATGTTCCATGCTGTAACCCCTAAAAGATTATTGAGGATATGCTCCGAGATAAGGGCGAGGGGTGGAAGCGGCTGTCTGATAAGCGGTGGATCCTTAAAGAATGGAAGTGTACCATTGACAAAGTTTATCCCAGTAATAAAATATGCAAAGAAGAATCTTGGATTGAAGGTTGTAGTTCATACTGGAATAGTTACACCTAGACTTGCTGAGGCTCTAAGCAACGCCGGCGTCGACGCCGCCATGATTGACATAATAGGATCAGATGAAACCCTCAGGGAGATATGCCATCTAAACGTTGGCTGTCAAGTGTTTAATCGGTCACTCTCACTATTGGAGGAGTATGCTGTCCCTGTTGTACCGCATATAGTAGTAGGCATCCATCGTGGCAGATTGAAGGGGGAGAAAGAAGCCTTAAAGATAATCATGCAGCATGAGCCTACGGCAATAGTTATCGTCGTCTTCATTCCGATGGAGGGAACTCCACTGGTGAATGCGAAGCCTCCAGATCCCCTCAGCGTCTTAAGAGTTATCCTCGCCGCTAGACTTATGATGCCTGACAAACCGTTGATACTGGGCTGCGCCAGGCCCCTTGGGACGTATAGATCCAGAATAGATGTTCTCGCCGTAAAAGCCGGGGTTAATGGAATGGCCTATCCAAGCGAGGAGGGATATCAAGTAGCTGAGAAGATGAAACTGGATATCAGATTCTCAGATGAATGCTGTTCTCTAATATACAAGGAAATGATCGGGGAGTGAATGGTGAGACTCTGGAGGCTTATAGATACTGGATGTAGATCCGCCGCTGAGAATATGGCGTTGGATGATGTAATTCTTGAATGTAGAGCTAAGAATCTAATTCCGAACACTATACGTTTCCTCCAATTTTCACCTCCAGCCGTTCTGGTAGGGTATCATCAATCCGTCGAGCAGGAAGTGAGAATTGAATACTGCAGGGAGAAGGGAATAGATATAAATAGGCGTTTAACCGGTGGTGGAGCAATATTCTTTGATGAGAAATCATTGGGCTGGGAGATAATAGCGTCGAAGGAGGATCTGAACGTAAACTTTCCCTCGGAGAAGGTTTTTGAGTACATGTGTCGTGGAGCAGTGTTGGGGCTGAGGAATCTAGGAATAAAAGCCTCTTTCAGACCTAAAAACGATATTGAAGTTGATGGAAGGAAGATATCTGGTACCGGCGGCACAGAGAGGGGTGAAGCCTTCCTTTTCCAAGGCACTCTACTCGTCGACTTTGATGTTGAAACGATGATTAAGGCCTTAAAGATTCCAGTGATAAAACTGAGAGATAAGGAGATTGAATCCGTTAAGCAGAGAGTAACCAGTATAAAGCTTGAATTGGATTATTGCCCAGCGCCTGAAGAGATTAAGGATGCATTAAGAAGAGGCTTCGAAGAAGCCTTCAATATTAAATTGGTCAGTGAGAAACTGTCAGATCTCGAAAACACCCTCTTAAGGGAGCGGCTGAGTAGATTCAAGTCTAAGGAATGGATATTCCTTGATAGGCTTCCAATAAACGAGACGGCTGAGATATCGGCTGTTAAGAAGACTTATGGAGGACTTATCCGGGCATCCCTGGCGGTAGATAAGAGAGAAGCCATAATCAAGAGCATCCTAATAACAGGTGACTTCTTCATCTTTCCATTAAGAGCGATAATTGATCTTGAAGCTGCATTAAAGGATTCCCCATGCAATCCCTCAGACATACTGAGAACAGTTAAAGGATTCTTCAAGAAGAATCGAGTATACATGCCTGGAGTGAAACCTGAAGACCTAGCTGAAGTGATCATAGAGGCTGTTAAGAAGATAAGTTATGAGAAGATTGGAATAAAAGCTGAAGAGGCCAATCATATATATGCAGTTAATGGAGAGGTAGTGGATGTTCTGAATGGTGGATGCGATGTTCTTCTCCTCCCATACTGTGCTAAGCCGCCCACCTGCAAGTATAGGTGGGAGGAGGGATGTATAAAATGCGGCGGATGCACTGTTGGTCAAGCATATGAATTAGCCGAGAAGGCTGGATTAAAACCTATAACAATACAGAATTTTGAGCATCTAATGGATGTACTTGCCGCTCTAAGAGAGAGCGGGGTTAAAGGGTATATAGGATGTTGCTGCGAAGCCTTCTACTGTAAGCATCAAAGAGATCTCGAAGAGGCTGGTATCCCAGGGATAATTATAGATATAGATGACAAAACCTGCTATGAGCTCGGTTTAGAAGATCAAGCGCTTAAAGGAGCCTTCAATAGACAGACAAGACTGAGAATAAACATTCTCTCAAAGATGATAGATATGATAAACTGTGAAGGGAATATAGGGAAGGAAAAGTTGAGGCGATGAGAAGATTCGATGTTATAATCGTTGGCGGAGGACCAGCAGGCGTATCGGCTGCAATAAAATGCCTCGAGGAAGACTTGAATGTACTGTTAATAGAGCAGGGGGGAAGAAGAGGATACAAGCCATGCGGAGGAATACTTACACGTGCCTGCTCCGATATTATACTGGAGAACCTAAACGTTAATGTGCCCAAAAGAGTATTCTGTAGTCCAGAGGAGCTGGGATTATTCTATGTACCTCCTAGCGGTAGATCAAGAGGAGGATCCATCAGAAACTATAAACTTCTAAATATTAACCGTTCCCTCTTTGATCAATGGCTTCGAGAACTAGCCGAGAGTGTAGGTGTTCAAGTATGGTATAACTCTAAACTATTAAGACTGCATTCTTCACGGATGGTAAGGGCTGTCGTTGAGAAGAATGGGGATATGATCCATTTAACCGCGAATTATCTGATTGGAGCTGACGGGGTCAACTCAAGGGTTAGGAGTCAGATGTTCAAGACTAAAAATAGAAGACTGAATGTTCTGCAAGAGTATTGGAGGGCGAGAGGTGACTTCGAAGATAACCTATACATCTTTCTCCGCGGAGATATATCCCCCACCCAAGCATATGTCATCCCAAAAGATAATCTGTATATACTTGGTTTAGGAGCATCTGAAAAGAAGATAGATCCAATATTAGAACGCATCTATAAATTCAGGAGGTGGCTCAAGAGAGACTTCTCCTTTAAACCCCTATCCTTAATTAGGAGGGAGATTTGGGCTATTCCATACGGCTCCACCCTCGAGGGAAGAGATAACGTAATCCTTGTTGGAGATGCAGCTGGGCTCTGCAATCCCTTTTCAGGGGAAGGGATAAGATTTGCGATTGAAAGCGGCTTCGCCGCTGGAGAAGCAGTAAGAGAGGCGGTAATCAAGGACGCATCCCTTACAACAATATATAAGCGATATATCGAGGATATTGTCGGCTTCATAGGGCAAGTCTATAATTTCACTGCTGGAATGGAAGATGATGACAGAGAAAGATTTGTCAGTTCAGAGATTAAGCGTGTTACTCTCATCTGAAGATGAGGTATCATATAATCTCAAATGGCATTAAGGCATGGAACTCTATATTCTCTTTTTCGCAGATCTCTATGAGCTTAGCCATAGCCTTCAAGTCAACCTCTTTTATCTCCTCTTCACTTGAACCCGTAACCTCTATAACTAAGCTCTTGTATCCTCCTCCGCAGCATGAGTATACGTCTCTATAAATCCCTATCTTGCATCGAGGGGGAAGAGCAATCTCTGATATGGCTGACTTAATCTTCTCCATTAAATAATCCACTTTTCTATCGCTCACCTTTATAAAGAAACACTCTCTACGGCTCACTTTAGACGTAGCCATCCACCCTCAAAACCAAAACTACAACAGAAAATATGATGAGAAAGAGATATAAGAGTTACGTTAAGAGGGTACAGCTGCTCCTACAGCGAAGCTATATAAAAATGGAAGTGATTAGAATATTCCGGTGACTAAATGGCGGAATTATCTACTGTATCAATAATAAAGGGTGAAAACCCTATTGATATGGTTGTTAAGGCTTTGGAGGCAGTCAAGGCTGAGAAAGCCTTCAAAAACGATGAAAAGATATTGATAAAACCTAATTATATAAATGCAAGTCACCCATCAACTGGCATAACAACAGATGCAAGAGTTATTGATGGAGTAATTAAATTCTTGAAGGAGAAGGGCTTCCATAACTTAGTGATAGGTGAGGGAAGCGGCTTAGCCGATACTATGGCGGCCTTCAAGGTAGCTGGAGTTGATAAAGTAGCGGAACGATGGGGAATAAAACTGATAGATCTGAACAAAGATGAGTACTTAACAGTTAACGTCCCCGACGTCCTTGCCCTGAAAACCGTTAACATTGCTAAGACAGCCTTAGAGAGTGCAGTGATAAGCGTGCCTAAACTGAAACTGCATAGAATGGCTGGAGTAACCTTAAGCATGAAGAATATGATGGGGGTTGTTAAGCCTAAAGGGCAGATACATCATCCGCTTGGAAAGAAAATCGTTGATCTAGTCTCGGTCGTTAAGCCTAGGCTGGCTGTTATAGATGGTGTGATAGGAGGTGAGGGGCATGAACTGAGCGGGAGACCGGTTCAAATGAACATTGTAATAGCCGGTTTAGATCCAGTAGCCGTCGATACTGTGGGGGCGGAGGTCATGGGTTTCAATCATAGGAAAGTTGAGCATATAATGTTAGCTGCTGAGAAGAATCTTGGAATATGCGATCTGAATAGGATAAGGGTTATTGGAAGATCCATAGAGAATGTTAGAAGAGTCTTTAAAAGATCCTTCTCATACTATATACTCTCAAGGTTCAGTTAGGAGATGATTCTCCCCATCTAATAGATGTATACGCATCGATGCATCATTCCTCATTATATCCTTAATCCTCACATCCCTCGAATGCTGAATCAACGAGACATCTCAAACTATTGGCTTACCAGGAATGGCTGGAAAGCCGGGTCTTTCAGGTGTGGAATGGATTGTTGTTGTTGGAAGGCTTAAATTGTGATGCATCATTTCTTGATGAGGGAGGGAAAGTTTAGAGGGGTGATGGACAATAGTCGATGGGCACCCCCTAGAAGCAGAACCAGCCGAGATGATGGAACCCCACATCCTATAGAAGCTAGAGGACATCAAATATAGAGTAACGCTGCATCCCTCATCAGTTATGGGTTTGGAATATATGATTGTGATGTACTTCAGCCGTCCATCCTTTTAGTGGTCGAGATATTATACAAAGTTCATTCCATACCATGGAACCGGGATTGGAAGTATCTTTTTCAGTATATCGTAAAGTTTCCCCTTTTCTATGAATTGGTCGATTGGGGTGTCCTTGCTTCCGAATATCAGTTTTGTAGCTTCAGCTACATCTTGGATGACTACACTTTCACTTTCATATCCTATGATGTAACTTCCATTCTCTTCTTTGAATCTTAGTTTCTCCGCTTCGCTATAGCCTATTATCTCCTCGAAGTATAGGCGCATCCTCTCCATCAGTTGAGTGAAGTTTATTATCCGCAAGGTTCCGAAGGAATCGACTTCTTCAAGGTTCAGTTCTTTCTCCTTCATGTGAGCTATCATGACATCGTCATATTTTGGTATCCGTATAGTTAATTCGTCTAGGCTGTAGTTCTGCATTATCCTGTTTAGGGACTCCATAATGGTTGATCTTTCACCTGCATACTCGCAGATTCGGACTGGCGGGTTCTTCTTTCTTAAGCCAGGTATCACTTCACATGATCTCTCCATGTCAGGCAGTATGATATACGCTCTTGGAACATTCCCTTTCATGAGAAGTAAGAAGTCCGATTGTCTATTCAGTACATGTTTGCATTTAAATGCACGTTTATAGTCCTCAAGTCGTCTGAGGAACCGTACCGGCTCCCTTTGATAGATAGATGCCATAATATGGAGATCTTTTTCCTCTTCAATCTTTTTGATTTTTACATCATGACTTGAGAACTCTTCAGCCTCTCCAAGTTTTATGTTTACTTCATAGTCCGATCCAACTATTATCCTGCATCCAGCTTTTATGTAGAGTCTCCCAGCACCAGAGACCATCATAAAGTCAACGCCGTCTCTATAGGCTTTCTCGCAGGCATCATTAAAGAGTCTAGTCGCCAACCCTCTCCTCCGATAATCAGGATGTGTACAGACAGCCCCGATACAGGCTACTTGTAGAAGGCAACCATACACTGAGAGGTACTGCTCGGTCATGCCGACATGCGATATAACCTCCCCATCTTCAACAATCACCCTTAGATTCTCAAGGTTATCTTCATTGAAGAGTTGAGGGTACTTATCAACTAAGCCCTTCCAGAAACAGATGTCCGCCAAGCGTTTCATCGATTGCATCTCTTCTATTCTTAATCCGCGAGGACCCTCCAAAAATGCAGCCTCCAACCGAGTATCATACATTCTACATCCATATAATATTATTGTTTTTCTGATATGGATGAAAGGGGTTTATTTTTGGTTTTTCTTCACGAGTGAACCGCCCTCTGCGTTAGCGTGGTTCTCCTGCTTTGACATGCCTATGGAAGCCCCAACTTAGCTAACATCTCTCTTAAATTAATTCGCTTCTTCCCTTCACTATTTCTTTCATCAAATCTAATGCTTTAACAAATATTTTATAATGTGTGTAGAAATGGCATGGATGAAAGTTTACGTGGTTAAAACGATGTATCTCTCCAAGTAGATGCGGCTCAAGATCTATGCTTACATGAGGAAAATTGCTAAGATTCACAAGTTTATACTTACGTTCTATAATCTCAACCTCTTCCTTCCGCCATATTCTCCCACTAGCTATTGGAGCAAAACCATGAGTATTAAAAAACTTAAACTCTCCAAGCTTACGTTTTAAAATTTTATATTCGCTGGGAAATTTATCGAAGCCTTGACTATGTAAACCGAATTTTTCATCCCATCTATCAGGGCATGTTCTAGGCCTGAACATCCAAATCCGCGGTATCTCAGGATAATTCTCCTCAAGGAACCGCTTAACAATCTTTACATGATCCAAAAAGTTTGGGATAGGTAGTCCAGTAGCAAGCCGAAAATAGCTCCAATACTTATTAAAGCACGCATGGTCAACATCTAAACGTAAGAACATCTAACCACTCCAACAAGTACTGAGATGATGCCAAAAATAAGCGTTATCCTCCCCAA
>WAQA01000073.1 GCA_015520475.1 Candidatus Bathyarchaeota archaeon
ACACCTGAAAACCTCATGGTATTCTGGAAAAGGAAGTGAGATCCTGATAGCCCAAGTTATCACCCGAAAAAACTACGCAGGTTCGCGAATGGTGCGGGGGAATAGATTTACACTCTCGTTTTGAGCCCCTCGAATAGATTTCAGAAGGAAAACTTCAGGACATGTTGGTATTACAGGATGATTAACTAATGACAATACTTTACTTGGCAAACTTCGTCAAAGATTATCCTACTTAAATGATAAAATAGGATTAAACCTTATATAGTAGGACTTCAAGCTTTAAAATCGGTGATATAACATGGCTGTCACGGTTAAAGTTACGAGGAGAGGCCAGACTACTATACCCGTTGAAATAAGGAAAAAACTGGGGATAAAGGAGGGGGATGAACTGTTGGTTGAAGCCACCCGGGACGGCGTTCTTTTCAAGGTAATTCCTAAGATTGAGGAGTTAGCCGGGGTGGACTCTGAGTTCGGGAACGTAGAGGAAGTTAAGCGTGAAATTGAGAAGCTTAGAGAGGAGTATTAGAAGTGCATGTGGTAATTGATACTAGGTTTCTAGTAGAACACTACTACTCAGATAGCGATGAAATAAAACGTAAGACCACTTCTAAGTTAAGGGAACTTATAAGACGGAGAGAAGGGATACTTCCAACCATAGTTATAAGTGAAGTAGTTCGAGTTACCTGTGAAAGAAGAGGGGTGGAGGAGGCAAAACTCCGCTACTTCTCGCTTATAAGAAGTGGACTACAAATACGTAATTTAGATTCTGAGATTGCCGAGCAGGCTGGGCTTCTGAAGTGTAGATATAGAAACATTCCTATGGGTGACTGTATAATCGCAGCGATAGCCTTAAGGGAGAAAGCTAGTATCCTCTCAGACGACCCACATTTTAGTCTTATAAGAAACATCAGGTGTACATGGATATAACAATGACACAAGAGAAGTAACACTCTCCATTTGGCTTGTAAGGATTTAAGAAATCCTTGGTGTCAAGAACCCTTAATAATCAATGGTTGACCACACCTTTATCCTCACGGATTTAATCCTGTTTAGCTGAGATAAGTCCAGAGAGACCTTAATTCTCCTCAAAGCTTAATTCACGAAAAGGGAAGATTATAAGAAACCATTAGGTGTCTTGTGGTGCGGGGGGTGGGACTTGAACCCACGCAGGCCTACGCCAGCAGGTCTCTTAAGATGTTTCTTCATCTTTTGTTGTCTTCCTAAGCCTGCCTCCTTTGACCAGTCTCGGACACCCCCGCCTCTCCAATATAGAGTCGTCTTGATCGAGAAATATTAAATTTTTGTTGAGAAAGGTTGTTTGTGTTTTATTGCTGTTCAGGTTTCCTGTTTCTTAATGTTTCTAACGGTCTTCCCCTTATATTCTCTGGCTATTATCATCGTTGATGTTAATACGACGCTTGGTATTGTACGTATCTTATCTGTTAGGAACTCTTCTAGGGTGTCTAGGTCCTTGGCATGTATCTTTGCGATCAAATCGTATTCTCCATATATTATTGATGCTTCTAATACTTCATCGAAGTTTGAGATCTTCCTGCATATCTCACGTTCACTTCCTGAGCTCACTTTAAACATAACATATGCCTTCACGGTCATCAATATACCACCTGTACTCCCTTAATTATCCTCTCACTCCCGTATAAAACCATTATGGGAATTTTAAGGTGAGTCTCCATTCAGCGTCTTTCGGCTTTGGAGGAATCTGAATATCATCATCCTCTCATTTAGTGAGTTCCTTTATTTGGCGTAGAACATCAGCTGGGCTCTTCACTGGAAACTTCATCTTTTCAATGATCTGTTCGGAGGGGACTCCCTTGATCTGGACGTTCTTCAGTCTCATCTTTAATCCTTCCCTGTCCAGTGGGAAGTCTGCCCCTCTAAGTCTTGTTAGAACTATTAGGGCCCATGCTATTCCTAGAACGTCAAGCTCATCCTCCCTTATGAATATGCCCCTCTCCCTCTTCACTCTCTTGTATGCTAGCTTCGCTATTCCACCTGCCTTGTGCTCGTCAACCTTCTCCACTTCACCGGCTATGTATCTCTCCACCTCCTTCTCATCTGCCTGTAGGACGTTCTTAACTGTCTGCTCGGTGATGCCTAACTCCTCAGCTATCTCCCTATTTGTCTTGAGGAGTTCCCCTTTCAGAACAACTATGTAGGCTGCTTCGGCGAGGGATGGAAGCCAGGTTAAATTTCTATAGTAGGTTATCTTCCTTAAGCCTCCAAGTATCTTTATGGATTCCTGGAAGACCCTCTCAGCCAAGTGATCCACATCGGACGTTATGATCGGTGAACTTATTACCTCCATTCCCTCCTCTCCACCAATCATCTACCTTCCCTCCTTCTTCGATATGTACTCTTCAAGCGGAGATATAATATTGATTGTTCCTCCAGGCGTTATCTCGAAGACCCATGTTCTGGAGTCATGACCTGTTAAGCGGCATCCATCTATCCTTATCGTTCTCAAGACGCTTCCTACGGGCAGATTATACAGGTTGGATTCCCATCTTGTCGTGATAATCTTCTTATCTAGGACTATTGTTCCATCCACTATATGTGCTACGGCTAATCCTCCAGCAGCCTCAGCGGACTCTGAGATCTGAGCGGATCTCTTCTGTGAGATGAAGATTCCAGTCTGCCTCCACTTCTTAAGGAAGTTGAAGAATACCCTGACTATCTGTCTCGCCATAACCTCTTTATGCTCATAGAGCCCTGTAATACTGTCCATTATAACGTTGCTTGTATGCTTCTCCCTTATAGCGTATGCCATCGTATCCATAAGCGCCTTCGGATTCTCCCTCAACTCATCATTCATCGAAGCATCTATAACAATAATGTTCCTTAGAACCTTCGAGAAGTCGATACCTAAATATTCAGCCTTCGCCTTCATGGAGGTGTATAGGAAATTGGCTGGGGACTCAACCGTGACGAAGAGAATCCTATAATCTTTACTGGCCTGAACTATTGCAAACTGCTCCGCAAGCACGCTCTTACCACTGTCAGGCAACCCAGTAATATTTATCACCGAGAGAAAAGGGATTCCTCCAAGAGGCTTCTTAACGAAGCCTTCCCCCTCCCGCTCAATCTTCCAGAACATCTCATCAAGCCTCGTCCCCGTCGTGATTCCGAAGAGCTTCACAGCCTTGGATTCCAGCTCCTGCAACTCATAGAAATCCTTCGACAACCCTCTCCCCACCAAATAAGAGATGAAATCTCCAATTTAGAGATTAACATAGCGCATTTAAAAGCGTATCTGAAAAACAGAAGTGGAAAAGCCCTTGAAGGATGGATCAAAGCATCTTCTAATCGAACATTAAAAGAGGAGTAAGTTTTCCAGCCGTAGAGAATAGAGAAGCCTACAACACAACGGAAAGAGATGGAGATAAAACCTTTATTTAATCGTTCACCATAGGATATTATGG
>WAQA01000074.1 GCA_015520475.1 Candidatus Bathyarchaeota archaeon
CATTTAGAAGGAATGGACGAGAAAAGATACCTATACCTCTGGTAAACGAAATAAGGATAATCTTCAAGGAATAATCAAGTAGTTTTTCTTAAGCTCAATAAGTTGAAACTAGGGAAAATATCTAGAGAAAATTACAAATAAAGCTAGAGACGTAGTGAGAATGTGTTAAATATATTCTCTTCCGGAAGGGAAGCTATTCCCGTACTTCTCCCGGATGTAACTAAATACAGAGTTATAGCTTCTCCAACGAAGAAAGAGGAGGGTTCGTGGATAGGTGCTCCTTCATCATTCTACGATAAACATGCAGAGACGTATTGGCTCACATATAGGGTTAGAGATCCTCTTAAGAGGGGCTTAGAGCTTCACATAGCTTCCTCGGAGAATGGGGAGAATTTCAAAGATGTAAAGGTTATAAGAGTTGATGAGCTAAAGGGAAAGGCTATTTCAGTAGAGAGGTCGTGTATATTAAGGGATCCACGAACTGGAAAATTTAAATTATATATTTCTGCAGAAATAGATTTCGCCGGAGGATCTCGTCCCAGAGGATATAGAATTATGGGCCGATGGGTTATAGGTAAATTAGAAGATGTTAATGATCCTGAAGATTTTGATCCAAGTACCTTCCAGGTAGTGCTAATGCCTTCGGTAAAAGGTCTAGACTTTATGGGGGTAAAAGATCCCTATGTAATGACAATAGGCCACTGTTTTCTCATGTATTATACTGGTGGAGGTAGTAGGGAGCAGGTGTTCCTAGCATATTCTATTAACGGAGAGAGATGGTCTAGATGCTTACAAACTCCAGTCTTAGGGGTAAGTGGATGGCATAATTTCGCAACTAGACCTTCAGCTATATTACCAGTGAAAACAGGTTTTATCATGTATTATGGTGGGTCTAACAGGGAGTGGTATGCACCGGTCTATAATATATGTATAGGTATTGCCTACACTTGGGATCTGAAGCAATTCATAGACTTAACTCCTGAAAAGCCTGTTCTGGAATCTCCATCACCTGGGAAATATAAGACTCTTAGATACCTGGATTATATACAAAGAGACGACTACGTCCTATTTTACTATGAAGCATCCAGACAGGATAACTCCTTTGAACTTAGGGTAACGAAATACTCGATAGAAAGAACACCAGGGATATAAGTTAGATATCCACT
Organism: Candidatus Bathyarchaeota archaeon; assembly: GCA_015520475.1. Classification (GTDB taxonomy): domain Archaea; phylum Thermoproteota; class Bathyarchaeia; order Bathyarchaeales; family WAQA01; genus WAQA01. The sequence goes on from WAQA01000074.1 coordinate 1,167, forward strand.
ACGAATTGTAGGACGTACCTATTTTTTTCCTTCTTTATCTCCATCATATGGTAAGTAGCTGCTTTCACGAGAACCTTTGACTCGTGCTTATTAGGATCATATTTTTCACCCTTAACAATAGCTCTAAGAAGGAGGTCTTCACCTTTAACTATTTCTATGACCTTAGCTTGGGAAACAAGAAGCTGTTCCACATCAAATAAAATAATCAATTCCTCAAGCCAGTTATACAAGAGATTCTTGAGATCAAACCCCTTAACAGACAGCTCCTTTTCCTGTACCGGCTCCACTTTGGATATATCTGTCATAACCTCAAACATCCCTATAGCAGCATAACTAAATGCCTCTTCTAAGGTATCTCCCCATGCCCTAACAAGTACATCAGCCGTATGTGACAGCAATTCAAATCCTCCACTCATATTCCCACCATCCATAACTATAGATACCTAGACAAAGAAACCTCATGCAACCTAAGGTAACAAACTACCCATAAAAATATGGCGCTGGGAGCTAGCTTCTCATCCCCGCTTGAACTCTCAAATTAAATAGGATTCACCAGAGATAAGAGGTTTATAGCAATGAGGATGTATTAGTGATTGTTATATAGACACGCGTCTTTAAAAGGACATTCCCCACATCTTGGCGTGTTTCCGCATATGCCGTATCTTTCTCTGCTGAAGAACGACCAGATGAAGACTTCCACGATGCCCGGAACACTACCAGATCGATGCCAAATACCGTATAGCCTTTCAGGTAGTCGGAGCAAAAATGGGTTAGGGTATCGTGTAGTGACCCCTCTGCAGAGGATAATTCCTGTCCCTTTGCACTACAAGCGTGGTATATCCTGGTTCTCACAATAAAACGCATTTCATGTCTGTCCATCGGCATCCTAGTACCCGAAATCCCTGAGGTAGTTATCCTTTCCCTATCACTCCAGCACTACGGTTCTCCTCTGTACCGCCAATATATACAGCTCTTCAGTAAACTGCTTTATCGATAGGTATTCCTGAACCCCCTAGAAGACGAAGGCACTCAGATTATTAACTCTAGTATTAAGTGGAAGCATTTGATAGCGTTCTGATAGTGCTGATAAGTATTTAAATTATTACTGCTATGGTAATTTTTGATGGCATACTACGACTTGTGGGTTATATTGTGGAGCTGGAAGAGGGAGTTCACGGTAGCCGAGTTTAGGTCCACCTTCCCCAGCCCCAGCCCCAACAAGGTCTTATACGACATGGCGAAGAAGGGCTTGTTAGAGAAGGTTGGTTGGGGCAGGTACAGGGTTAACTCCCCAAGGAGGTACTTAGAGGTGAAGTTTAACGTTAGAGACGCATATGAGTTAGTCAGAGAGGCTGGGATGGATTATGTCTTCACGGGTCCGGACGCCGTATTCATCTGGACTAAGGGCGGCTATAACATCGATCGCTTCTTTGCCTTCTACCCTATCCACTTGAAAGTGAGAAAAGAGGAGTTGAGTGAATGGGAGAGGTTCTTCGAGTCCAGGGGTAAGAGGTTCCACGTGAATGGCGAGCCGGTCAGGAGGACCCTGTTTGGAACATTCTATGTCTTGTACCCCGAGGATAAGTTTAGAGCCAATGAGGTTGAAGGCTTTAAAGTCATACCGTTAGATGAGACTGTCGAGTTCTGCAGGAGGAACATATACTCCTATGAGCCTGCCTTGGAGATGTTGGATGAGATGTACAGCTTGGGGTTGGGCGCCAAGTATAGAGAGAATGAGACAAACCTTTAGTGGTAAGCTATGGCTGCGCTCTTCATCAAGAGGGAGAACGAGATCCTAAGGGTTATAAGAAGCTTCACTGACGCCGGCCTGGAATTCGTCGTGGTCGGTGGTTATGCTGTAAGCGGCCTTGGAAGGCACAGGTTCTCGGTTGATCTCGACGTAGTCATAGATGAGAGGGATTTAGAAGCTTTCACTAAGATCTTGGAGGAAAGGGGTTTCAGCAGGCACGTTGAGAGGGCTGGCTTCGACGAGGTTTACGGAGGCAGATTCGTTGGCTATGTTAAACGAGTAGATGGCTTGCCAGTTACGGTGGATCTGCTGGTCGGAAGCTTGGTCTGCAGGGCTACAGGGGCTGCATGGAGCTACGAGTACATAAAGAGGTATTCAATCGAGGCTGAGGTAGCTGGCATAGAGCTTTCGGCCAGATGCAGGGTCCCGGAGAGAGAACTCCTCATAGCCTTAAAGATACACTCGGGGAGGAGGGCAGATTTAAGAGACGTGGTTATGCTGATGAAGGAAGCCGGCGTTAATAAGATAGTTAGGCATCTGAAGAGAGGGGACCCAGAGAAGCTCAAAACCCAGATAGACCATATGATGGAGATGCTCAGTGACTCAAGGCTTGTGGACTCGCTTAAAAGCGTGTTCACCATACGCCAAGACGTTACAGGGGAAATTGAAAGAGCACTTAGAGTCTTAGAGAAGATTCGAGAAACGATTTAGGCAAGTTCAACCGTTTTTCGACAGCCTTCTCTATTAACTCCCTAACATCGTCACGCCTCAAGTCGGTGGATCTGACCCTGAAGACCCGCTTCCCCAACTTCTCGTTTAACAAGCTACAGCCGTACTTTACTGCTGTCCATACCCTCGTATTGGTCTTAGA
>WAQA01000075.1 GCA_015520475.1 Candidatus Bathyarchaeota archaeon
GAGTACGGTGTTGCTTGATTAAGCTTCAGAAAAATTTTTCCAGACTCATTACCCCCGTCATAGACTCTATATCTATGTCAAGTGCGTCGAGAACCTGGCCGAACGTGGAGAAAAGATACTCAATATACTTATCCACGTCTACCTGATCTTTCCTAGCGAATTCAAGTGGTTCAACCCCATCCTTATCTCTCGTCTTTACGTAGGCTATTATGTCTCCTGCTTCAACCTGTATCCCCCTGTTTATAAGCTTCCTCGCTGCCTTTACATGAGGCGGCGTCGTCTTGGTATACCTTTCCACGCTCCTAGATAGCATGACCTTGAAGGATAAGTCTTCAAGCTCATATTCTCCTCTCCTCAACCTCTGATACCATGTCTTAATTATATTAACTATCTTTTCTTTTGCTTCTCGGAAACTTTCCTCATCATGGACTTTCTCAAGCTCTCTTAACATTTCGTCGAAGGCTTCCTTAATGAACTTTGGAATATGCCTTTTCTTCCCCGTCAATCCCTTCACATCAACCACACCTTTATCAGTTACACCGAGATAATTCTTCTTCCTAGTTGAGAAAACTATGTAGCGGTAACGTTTATCGAGTTCTAGGTCGAGTTTAAGCTCCTTCTTAGCCCATTTGACAACCTCATCTATCAATTCTTTTTTATCTGTCTTGAGGAAGACGCTGTCTGTATCACCGTATATGACGGTTATTCCCATGGATTTCACTTTTTCTATTGTTTTCTTGAAAGCGTGGCGTGCTATAGCTGCTGTGCTTTCTGCTACAGGTGGACAGTAGAGTGGGAATCCTTCGAAGCCGAAGACTCCGTATGCTGCGTTGAGGAAGACCTTAAGAGCTCTCTGAACAACACTATACCATCTTCTCTGCTCATCAGATATGTTGGGGTTATTGCTCCTAGGCTTGAACCATCCTACTCTTATATCCCTCAAACATCCTATCAGCTCGCTCTGTATTCCACGCCGCCTCCTGCATATCCAGTGGCTTGTCTCGGGGACAACGTTATCCCTGCACTCTGGGTGATGGCATCTAACGGTTTCGTAGCTTAAGTTCCATTCCTTTAGCACTGAGGGATAGAGAGAGGCAAAGTCGAGAACTACTACGTCAAAATGAACGCCGGGAAGTGGCTCGACAACTATGGCTCCCCTATACTTCTTACCCTCTATAACTGCTTTTGTAGATGTTACACCTTTCTCTTCTATGAGTTCATCTGACCTGGGTATGAGGTATCCTCGTCTTCTATGCTCATAATAGAGCAGGTTCTTTATCCATCCTGAAACACCATGTCTACATACGTCTTCGATTGGAAGACGGCTTATCCTGGAGAGAACAAAGAGAAGTTTGAGAAGCAATTCATTATCGAATGTCAAAAGTTCATGAACTAGTAGAGCATCATAGAAACTGTATCGGATAAGCTCGTCGGAGGTTAACTCGCTTATGGGCTTCTCTATCTCCACTTTACCCTTGCCGAGAAGTGCCTGTGAAATTGCCTCAAGCGTATGCTCCCTGTATTTATTATCAAATGCGTATATTTGGATGCTTTTATTGTTGAAGAGTTTGTAGAGGTCTATGTGAATTCCATGTCGGAGAGAGGCTCCTTCCCTTCCAAGCGTTATGGGAATCTCTTCCTTTGGAATATTCAAGACCTCTCCTCTATGTTTTAGATATGGCATGTCAAAGTCATCGCCGTTGAATGTAGCTATAATAGGGTAATCTGAAATTACTTTAAAGACCTCTTTGAGCATGTCTGCTTCATTATCGAATGTTTTTACATTAAATTTGTGGCCTTGTTCTGGCTCCTTAAACTTTCCTGTCCTGAGTAGGTATGTCTCCTTTCTATCGTCGTTTCCGACAAGCGAGACTGCCACGATCTTGTCTTTGGCCTTACTGGGCGAGGGCACACGGGTTGGGACGGGTGAGAGGACCTCTATATCGAGTGAGAGATGCTTAACCTTGGGCTGCTCAGCCTCAAGTAGTGAGACCCACTCTGAGAGAAGCTTTCTCTCATCTTCGGGAAACTCTCTGAAGATTGTGTCGATTATCTTCATGGTCTCCCTCTCATCGGGTCTCAACTCCCTAAACTCTCCATCTATCAAGTAAGGCATGCATGGAATGAGCCTCATATCGTAGAGATAGCAGAGATGATAGGGTATATCGGCCTCCCAAGCCCTAACCCGCTCACGTATAGAGTTCGCTCCGCCGCCAATAGCAAGAGGGTCGCTTGCCAAAATCTTTGTAAGCTTAACCTCACTATCCCTTAGAAGCTCATACTTAACCTCCTCTACAGCATCCACCATTCCAGGAAGATTCATAGACTTAACCTGCTCCACATCCTCCCTCACATAACAATAAGGCCTATGACCCGACTCATCATAAACAAGTTTAACCTCCTGGTTTTCAGGGTCCAAGAACTTTAAGTAAGCCTTTCCAAGCCTTCCATCGTAAGCTGAACCTAATAGAAAATACCTCTTAATCCTTAAATGCTCATCCAGCCTAGTCTGCCCCATTCCTAACAAATATGTATAGTGGAATGCTATACATATTTTTCGAGTTGAGGGTTGAGAAAACTGCGGCCGAGGCTCTATTAATCTCCCTAGAGGCTCTAAGGCTCCATGAAAAGACGGGATACTCGCCTAAGTCTGGTCTCTACACGGCTTGGAGCCGAATAAGCTCGGATACAGCATCTCTAAGGCTCGCCAGGAGACTGCTCCACACATACTCTATAATGAGAAGAGCCGCTGAGGCAGAGTTAAGAGATATCGTGCAGAGTATTCAAAACAAGGATGCATGGAGACTGCTAACCCTCCTAGCTGCCGCCACTTTAAGCGGAATCAACATGGGGGAATCGGAGAGACTTGCCACAGAGCTAAGGTCGAGGTTCAAAGGAAGATGGCCCATAGAAGTGGAGACGTATCTCGGCCTATTTCGAGGCCTCGTCGATATGAGAGTAAAACTTGAGGAAAGCTATCCGAAATGGCTTCTCAGATACCTTACTAGATTGATGGGCAGACATGAAGCGATGAATCTGCTTAGATTCCAAAATGAGGAGAACCCGCCTATCTACATAACCTTAAACACGCTTCTGCTTCCGGAAGAAAAGATACTTCAATATATTGACCGCCTGGGGATAAATGCTGTGATTGATGGAAGATTACCGAGTATATACGTGATTGAAGAGCTTAAAGACTCATCATCTCTTAGACGGGTTATGGACGAAGGAATAATCTCGATGCATGACTTCTCAAGCTACTACGCCGTCCAAGCACTTAAGCCATCACCCGGGGATAAAGTATTGGATGTATGTGCAGCTCCTGGAACCAAGACGTGGCTTATGGCAAAGATCATGGAGAACGAAGGAAAGATAATTTCGGTTGATTCTTCATGGAATAGGATTATCTCCCATCTGAGGAGGATGAGGAAGATGGGTGTAAAGAATGCGGAAGATTTGGTTGCCGATGCTACCAAACCACTGCCCCTAACGATTAAGGCAGATAAAGTGTTGCTTGACCCACCATGCAGCTCAACGGGATTATTTTGGAGAGAACCAGGATACAGATGGAC
>WAQA01000076.1 GCA_015520475.1 Candidatus Bathyarchaeota archaeon
CCTGGAATCTGCATTCCAGAATCTACGAGTTGCTTAGCAACAGTTCTTGGACTTAGACCTCCAACCTCAAGCCATGTTAATGAGAAGACTACACAGAAGGCTATTAGGATGACGGCGTAGATAAGGGATCTAACCAGTAGCTGTGGACTTCCTATTAGATCCATGAATCCTCTTGGAGCGATAACATAATATGCCAATCCACCTATAGGCTCAACCCTCCCGGTCCTCGTAGTATTGAATTGCCCAAGCAGGTTTAGGAGGAAGTTTGAGTTATCCCGATTGAAGTTGTTCCATAAGAGCTGGGAGATGAAGAAGATGTTCCCGAAGAGGGCTGAGGCAAAGATTACTGGCAGATTGGAGATGTAGAGGAGTTTTATCGGGTATCTACCTCTGAAACCTCTATAGCGGGCATGGGCTAATGGAATCTCAACCCTTATTCCCTCAGCATATACTACGAAGAGGAAGATGCCTATCGTTGCAAGTAGACCTACAATTGAAGGATAATTTCTGGGACTCACTATTATATTGTCGATTGGGCTTCCGCTTGCAAGGGCACCTATTAACGCCGATATCACACCGTAAAGCCTGAATGGTTCGCTTCCAGGAGCAGGTACAATGGCGAAGCAGTCCCACATTATACGTTGAGCTACACCGGCCATTATGAAGAGGCTTATCCCGCTTCCAATACCCCATCCCTTCTGAACCATCTCGTCTAGAAGGATTATTATTACTCCAGCGGCTAGGAGCTGAAGGAATATTATTATGGATTGTTTAGGGCCTATATTGCCGAATAGGCCTCCAATCAGATATGCTGAGGCCTGCATCGCCGTCATTATAATTGACAGAACCTTACTTGCACCTGTAAATAGGGCTCTATCCTCTGGATTTGAGAAGTCACAGGATATGAAGCCTGATCCTGCAAGGAGCTGGAGTATTAAGCCTGCAGTGACTATCGGCCCTATCCCCAGCTCCATCAATGTACCTCTACGTGAAGCGAATATTATTCGGTAATAGTATAGGGTGTCTTGGGCACCCGCCCTTCCAAGACCATAGAGAGGAACCTCTGACATTATAAAGTACAATATTAGGGCTACAGCTGTCCAGAAGAGCTTCTCTGTGAATCTAACCTTCCTTTCAGGAGCTTTGACCTCAGGAATTAATCTTGCAAGGGGCTCGAAGGCTTTTAGGAATCTACCTGCCACCAGACTCCCTCAACATTCTCTATAGGACATACATTCTTAATTAATCTTTTATCACTCAGATTAAACATTATTCTTCAGCCAGAATCTTTCCTCCAGCAGCTTCAATCTTCTTCATCGCCGTTTCAGAGTATGATTCAACGTTTACATGGACAGGAATGTTTATTCGGCCCTTACCTAAAAGCTTATTGTAGCCGAGTTCTTTAAGGTTTAATTTTAGGGTTTCCCCTTCAGCTAATCCTTTCTCCTGAAGTATCTTCCATGCTAAATCGGCCAGTTCACCGACGTTTATTATTCTAACTCTTCTCTTCAGGCTCCTTGGAGATACGAATCCTTTCTTCTTGAAATAGTCCGGTTCATGTGAAAGGACATATGACCATAGATGTTTATGTCTACCAACTTTCCTCTTACCTTTCGATCCGCTCTTCCTATGTTGACCTACCCTTCCATAACCTTGAGTTCTTGATCCACGTTTCTTCCTGATCTTTCTAAGTTTATGAGGCAACCTTCACTTCACCATAAACCCTTCTTTTTAAATCATCTTTTTTAGGAGGCTGTTTATTGCCTCCCCCATGTAACCTGTTGATCCTCCCATACTGTAGCTCTTTTTAATTCCTCCCTTGAAACCTTTCCTCGGAGGATGAAGTCTGAAGACAGGTTTTATGTTTGGTAAACGTTTATATTCGACTTTAAGGCCCCACACGGCCTCCGCCAGATCATCTAATGATTTATAGCCGATCGACCTTGCATATTCATCGGTTAATCTTTTATCACCTATCAATCTCCCCCTCTTCTTAAGTAGTAGGGAGACGGTTTCTTTTGAGACTTCCCCCCAAGCAATGTAGCTCTGAGCCTTTCTCAGCATTCCAAGGTAGGAGGGGCGGTCATCAATCAGTACGGCGTGGCAGTTACGGTGGAGGTTCAGCATCTTCAATGTATCAGCTATGTCGCCACGTACATCGCTTATCCCCCGCACCCTCACAGCAGCTATGCATCTACGCTTCTCTTCCACTTTCACTTCACCCAATCTCTGGGAGTTACAACACTATAAGTTTTCTTAAGGGCGTCGAAGACGGCGTAGGCGAATGATGGAACAGTCCTGGTTGAACCGTAACTCCTAGTCCAGCAGTCCTTTACTCCAGCAAGCCTCAAGATGACCTTAGCGATTTCGCTTGCAACTAAACCTAACCCTCTAGGCCCAGGTATAAGCTTAATCTTTACTCCTCCACATTTACCTACAGACTCAAACATTAATGAGTGGGGCTGTCCACAGCCACATTCCCAGCTTCCACATCCCCTCCTAACCATTGTGATGTTTAGACGGGCATCAGTCGAAGCCTTCTCTATGGCTGTTCTAACCTGAGTTGCCTTACCGGATCCTAATCCTATCAGGCCGTCACCATTCCCTATGGCCACTATAGCCTTGAAACGGGATTTCTCACCAGCATCGGTCTGCTTCTGCACGAGACTTATATTTATTACTTCTTCTTGTAAGTTTGGAAGTAGGATATCGACTATTTGCGGCTCACGTATCTTTAATCCTTCGGTGAATATTTCATGGATCGACGTTATCTTTCCTTCAAGGACCATTCTACCTAAGTTTGTGCGGGGAGTCCACTCTTGAAGATCTTCCGTTCTCCCCACGACTCTGCTCTTTGTTACACTCAATCTTCCTTCACCTATTTAGCGCCTATATTCCGATTATTTTCGATTATTATGCATTATCGTTAACTGTCCCTTCTCCTTAAATGTTTAGGCTGGATATGAAATTTAAGAATCAACTTATATATGTTTTCGCTCCACTTCGAGCACTTACATCTTGATGCTCTATTGCTACGGATCAATCTATCCGTTGTAGGTGACCATTCACGGATGCAGTGGAGGATTGGAAAGACTATTATCCACTGTTTCTTAGAGAACCACTGCTCTTATTGAATGCTGAAAGTATTCTCTCTTTAGTTTCATGGAAGTGTTTAGGGAGATCTTCTGGGGGAAGATTGTTTGATAGGTAATTTGAGAATCTACGTTCATACAGTTCTTTATCGGTTGATGCGAGGTTAGATGCGTAATTCGCTATGTGCCGTCCCTCCACACGTTCATCATCAGGCAGTATATCCTCGTCATGTGGAACCATCACTCCAGCCTCAATGAAGCCCTTTATCGCAGCGAATACTCTAGCGCCCTTTGATGGTGAATGTAGACCTATGTCTGGAACAGCTTCCTTGATTCCTTTCTCAGCAGCCCTCAACCCGCAGAGTAGCCCCGTGAGGAATGCTGCTGGAAGATTCCCGCAGCCAGCGCGCCACCCATAATCTCTAACGAGCTCCCTTGAATGCGCTGAGACTATAACTTTGTCGCCGATAACCTTGGCTTCTATGAGCTGCGCCGTGAAGTGTTTAAGTGAGCCTCTAACGACGAGGCGGGGGAGACGTGACAGCAGAAGCCTTTTACGCTGTCTATAATCGGTCTTCCCTTCCCTTCGCCTCCTGAACGGAACATTATATCGTGGACCCTTAGCCATCAACGCCTCCTCCTGAGATTATTTGCGTCGATGTATCTTTCTAGATCAGCAACGGACTTGAAGACTCCGCTGCTTGACATTATATAGAGCCTCCTGTAACTCTTCACCGATATTAGACGGTTCTCTTTCAGCTCTCTAAGTCTCTTTCTCAAAGCCCTAATCTTTCTGATCCACATCTCTTTTCTGGATACTCTGGCTGTCGGTGGACCGGATCTGCTTCCAGGCCCTCTCCTCCTCCCCTTCTTTCTCTTCTCATGTAATATTCTTGCACGGGCCCTACTTGTTCCCTTCTCTGGGAGACGGCGTATAACCTTCTCATGGATAAGTCTCCTTACATCATCCCTTGTAATAGCTGCTTCGACATCCTCTATCCTTTCAGGATCTATCCAGATCCTATTAATGCCTACCTTAAGAATCTCAGCAGCCATTCTACGTTGACTCTTTAAACTCAACCTTCCATCACCCCGGATTGTTATCATGTCTGTTGGGATGCTTCCTCAACTATCTCCTCTATCTCCCTAGCCTCTGATACTCCAGGATTTAATATGTGTATCCCCATCTCCCTAGCCTTATTTATTATTTCAATCCTCTTTCTCCCGCCGATCGTATGCGCTATCCTGATAGCCTCAACTTCAGGATTAACCATTTCAAGATCCTTTATGCTTGAAACCCTAACTTCTCTGAAGCCTGAGGGGTGAAGGCCTCTTATCTCCTTTGGGTTTCGATATCCCTTGTTAGGTGAGGGAGGCCACCCCTTCACCTTCATTCTCATCTTACTATCTATCCCCCTAGGCCTCCTCCAGTTCTCCTTGATCCGCTTATATCTCCAGCTCTCTTGACGTTTAAACTCCGGTATCTTCCTCTTTTTTATGGTGGCGCCCAGCTGCTTCTTCACTTCTTTATCTTCACTCAATCTCCATTCCCCTCTTACGTTCATAGAGGTATATTCCGTCAAGGAAGACTCTTGGATCCTTCTTTTTAACTTTTGTAGCTTGTTCTATATTCGCTGCGGTCTGACTTACATCCTCAAGGTTTATGCCTTGAACGATAACATCCTCGCTTTGAACGATAACTTTTGTATCGCCTCTTATCTCGGCTACTCGACTACTCTTCTCTCCAATAAAGTTCTCTATTATAACCTTTTTGTCTTCAACTTTAACTGAGATTGGAAAGTGTGAGAACACTATCTTTAGCTTATAAGTGAAGCCTTCACTCACGCCTATAATCATATTCCTTATATGTGCAGCTACAGTTCCGGTTATTGCAGCCTCCTTCTTTCTAGGCCATTCACTCTGAACCTTGACTGTGTTACCTTCTAGGCTTATCGAGACCGGAGCATAAGAGAAATCTCTAACCAATCGACCCTTCTCTCCGATAACCTCAACTCTCTTACCGTCGATTTTAACTTGTACGTTGTCCGGAACCTCAACCGTCCTTAACTCTAACAGACGACGCATCTTTACCGGATCACCTAGAGGACATGTCCATCCGAATAGTAGGGAGAATATAGATAGACTAAGATATAAATTTCCCCTTTCAGCATTCCCATGATTTTATTATAGGATTCTCTAGGAGTACATTCTGGATAGGTTGGGGAGGCATTGTTCAGCCGTTGGATCCTTCAAGATGAGAGGGATACTAAATATATCAATCTACATCCATGAAAAATTTTGGATTTAATACACGTATGCTAGGAG
>WAQA01000077.1 GCA_015520475.1 Candidatus Bathyarchaeota archaeon
AGATGTGTATAAGAGACAGGGGATGCACGCTGCAATATATGCAAACTGGCTTAACCTCTCGTGGATTCTCCTCTTCCTAACAGGCTTCTTCAGGATCACAGTTTCACCTTCCATCCGCTTTATACTATTAACCTCAGCAGCTTCTGTTCTGATGGTTTATACGCATCCCTGGAGCTGGTTCTTCATGATGGCCGTTCTAGTAGTGGATCTCTCAATTGTTATCCTGAAGTGCCTCCTCCAACCTGGAAGATTTAAAACGAATCTGAAGATGCATAAGAACGTTCTCCTATCATTAATATTCATATTAACACTAAACTTTATCGTTGACCGTTCAAAGACTCTTCTGCTTGGCGGTCCAGGAGCCGAGGCCGGCTACTCAATAGCCGAGGAAGGAAATATAATCTACACATCATCCTTCTGGTTCAATTTTATAATAACCTCCAGATTCTATACTGGCGGTTTCGTCTCGAACTTTCCATTCTTCCTTTTAGGTTTAATTGGAATGTTAATCTTGATAGGAATCGATGATGAACCCAACCGCCTAATAACATCATGGTCCATAGTGCTTTCAGTCGCCCTCATATACCTTGAGCCAAGGCTTCAATGGAGGGTTCTCTTCATGGCTCCAACCCAAATATTAACGGTTAAAGGTTTAGATTATGTTACTGAGAAACTAAGTTCTCTATGGAGCAGCGGGTATGGAGATAATCTAGCTAAGACCTTCACCCTCTATTTTATATTGTTAATGTTCAATTACTGTATAAGGAGCATTGCCAATCTAGTTCCAATCTAGACATGTAAGGGATAAGTGCGGTATGGAACGACTTAAAGAACAGATGAGTATTCTAGCCGTATCCTTAACCTTCCTCTTAATATTCCTCTTTGTGATAGTTGTCGCTGTTACAAGACCCCTCAGAATATTAACCATGCTCTACAGTGTCTGGGCCATATTCTATACTCATCCTGAAATTCCACTTGCAGTCTTTGGAGCGCTTATAATCCTCTCCTCAATCTTAATCTTAACATATAGAGGCCTAAACAGAAGAGTTATAGTTGACTCTTCACTGAGCATGATAGGAATTGGAATTCCACTTCTACATGTATTCCTAACATCCCTCCACCTACTCAATGTTGACGTCTTCGCTTTGATCCCCTATCTACTGGTTAATCTGCCGCCGTTATCAGCTGCGAATCCTCTCGGAGCAATCTCAGCTCTACTAGTTATCTCCGTAAAGGCTTTCTTTCTACAGCGGCTCCTCATAAGCGAGCGGCTCGAATCCTCTCTTCTAGAGCGGCTCTTAATCTCTATAGGATTAGGTGTCGGAGTGACAAGTCTACAGGTGATGCTTCTAAGCTTTCTACATCTAGCGTCTCTATCCTACATTCTATACTCTGACATCTCTATCGTTCTGATACTTACAGTAGCAAGCCTATACTATAATGCTCCATCAAGTTTCATAAGAGACTCCGAAATCAATCTAAGATCAATAATCTCCAAAATAGAGTTATTAACTAGGGATTCATGGCTCCTACTAAAGATATCAGTGGTCGCTGCTCTCTTACTGATTAGCTCGTACTATTCGATTGGGGCTGTTCTAGAGTGGGATTCACTGGCCTACATTGCCCATTACGCGCGGATAATATATTATACAAATGGTGTCCTTGACGAGTCCGGTCCCTCCATAGGCTTGGAGATGAGTGCCTCTTACCCTACAGGTTTCCAGTCTCTAGCCGTATACTTCTATAAGTATGTTGGCTCTGCAGATGATCTCTATATTCGTCTCCTCTCAGCAGCCTTCTTCCCTCTTCTACTCTCAGCATGCTACCTATTCTTCAGAGACTTCTTCTCTAGGAATGAATCCTTAACAGGTATTCTTCTTGTGGCTTCAACCCCGCTTCTAGGATATTACATGGTTATGTCAGGGCATTATATGCCGTACCTAATCTACACTGCCACTCTAGCTCTCCATCTCGAGATAAGATACCTCCGGGAGAAGCGGTTCAAGTGGTTGATCCTCTCCTCAATATTCTCAGGTTTCTCATCAATAATCAGTTATCTGGGACTATCAATCTTCATCTTATTACTGATCAGCCTATTAGTTATGGGTGAGCTAAGCCTAAAGTCTATGTTATGCATGATTATAGGAGCACTCCTTCCCTCATCATACATCATCAGAAACATATTCCTGCATGGGGATCCTCTCTATCCAATCCTCTCAAGATCTAACAGTTTTCTATGGGCTTCAAGAACTAAACATTTCTATTTGACATCTATATATTCTGGAATAAACTTCTCCTCTCCATTCTCCCTCTCAGACTTCCTCTTCATGAGGATGCTTGGAATAAAACCTTGGGGGGTTCTAACATTACTGATAACCCCTCTACTCCTAATATATCTCAGAAGGGTTAGGAGAGTATGGGTGACAGAGGATGAAAAGCTCCTCCTAACCCTCTTTTCCTCCTCCATTCTAATCTTCCTTTTAAATCCAACCTTTGAACGTTACCTATTGCCGAGCATAGCGGTTCACATGTCAATCTTCCTCTGGATAATGAGGTCGTCTAGAAGGTTTGGGCTCAGAAGACTTAACGTTGCTTTAAGAGCTGTAATTCCATATGCCACGGCTCTAACTTTGGCATGTATCCTCTCTTTCCCATTGACCTCTGTAAGTGAGGGATATATCCCATCCTCAACGGGGAATCCCATAGACAAATACAGTTACCTTTCACTCTTTTATCCTGGAGAGGCTGATTGCTGGTATTGGATAAACGAGAATACTGCACCAAACGTTAAAATCGCCACATACGACATAAAATACTACTATATTGAAAGGGAGATTGTTCCGCTTGACGGTAAACTCTCAATACCGTTATATAGACGTAACATGGACGTTAACAAAGCGATAAGATACCTGCGAAGTATAGGCGTCGAATACGTGTTCTCCTCAAGTTCAGCTTCTCCTATGAACCCTGCTACTCCACCAGCCTATTACATGAATCCAATAGTTCCATACCTTGGAGATCCAGCATTCTTCCCTGTTGTATATGCTAGGCATGACTCAGCAGTCTATCATGTAGGCCCATTAGATAGGGGGGCTCTTAATGCAGTTATAAAAAGGTTCATAAGCAATAGAATTATTCCGCCATTAATCAATTATCCAATGACCCTCAACTTTAAAGTTGGACTGGAGAGTTTAAGGCTGCATCTCTACGTCCCATCAGATTATCACCGTTCAGTCCGCTTCATACTCTCAATAAAAGGCAACGGAAAATACTCTATACTTCTCCTCAGAGGGGTTGTGAATGGTCCCGCCTCACCATTCATCCATCCGCACCTAATAACTTCAGATGAAGGAACAAATCCGTCCATAAACTGGATAGTTGAAGGTGGAAGCTACACCCTGATAATATCAAAGGCTGAAAATAGCGAGTCCCACATAAACATAAAAGTATCGATCCTATTTAAGAGACTTAATGATGCTTCCTAGAAGCAAAGTTTAAAGCCTATCTCCTCGTTGCGGTGTGGGCATCGTGGCCGGGCCTAGAAGATATTCGGGACAAACCTGTATACCCTCCTCTTAATCTTTACTGGTGGACTCCAAGTAGAAGCCCCCAACTTGGCTGCAATAAATCCTGTAAGATCCTTAGACGATACATTCACATTTATACCTGCCTAACTATACAGTCTCTTTACACCAAATATCAACCCAGCATCCAGAAACTTCTTAAGTACGCATCTTCCTCTTTTCATTTGGAGATAAGTAAACCGTCTATATACGTGAAATCTTAATCCCGGATATAAACGGTAAGATGCTTGTGATCAGAGGGATCCATAAAATGGTTAAACTCGGCGTTTTCAGTGATACGCATGTTGGGAGGAGCATTCCAAAGGATATAGCCTCTCTTAGAAGGAAAGCGTTCCGTCATGCATTCACCCAAGCCATAGACATTTTCATAGAGAGAAAAGTTGATTATGTAATTCATGGAGGAGACGTTTTTGAGCGGAGAAGTATGACGCCTGAAGATTCTATCTTCGTCAAGAAGGAGCTCCAGAGACTCATTGACAACCTGAACGCTGACTTGAAGATATTCCTTGTTAGGGGGAATCATGACGGTACGATAGAGAATAACGCCATAAACTACATTGAACATCCACTTGCAGAGTACCTGAAGGCTTTAGGGGATGGAATCCTCAAGGGAGAGCCTGAGATATATATAGATGAAAACGTGGCGGTGACCGGGCTGGGTTATACGCCGTATACATCCATTAGACTCAAAGAAGCAAAAACTCTTATAACAGATATCCTTTTGAAATCAAGGAGCCAATATAGGATATTCCTGTTACATGCCTTTGTCAGGAATCATCAAAATATACCTCCCGGCGTACCTGAACATCAGATAGTAGACAGTAAAGATCTAGCCGGGTTAGGGGCAGACCTAATAGTATGTGGCCATAACCATCAGTACTCGCCGCCCAGTATTGTAGACGGCGCAACGCTCTTAACTCCGGGAGGAACTGAGGCGATAGATCTGGCTGATGAAGGCTCGCATGGCGTATGCATCGTGGAACTTGCCGGTGAGAATATAAGAGTGGAATATGTACCTATCCATCCGCTTTACATGATGAGAAACATATCCATCAGCAGTGAATTGCCAAGGCCGCAGGAATGGTATCTTGTTAACGTGTTAAGGGAATCTGAGAAGTATACCGCCGAGTTAGAATCTAAAGGAGAAGAGGGAATCCTTAGAATAATCATTGAAGGAACAATCAAAGGAGACAAGTATGAACTAGAGGAATTGTTAAGAAGTGAACTGATGAGGGTTAAGGATGAGAATCCATGCCTTCTCTATGTAGCTCTAGAGAACAGGTTAAGGGAGGAGGCTCAGACGGAACCGATGAAGTCGGCAGGTAAAGACGAGATATTGGAGACCGCGCTTGAGCTTTTAGGGGAGAAGTCGATGGCTGAAGCTGCTAGGTTAATCGAGGAGGTGGAGATGGCTTTAGATGAGGAGGCTAG
The DNA here is from genome assembly GCA_015520475.1 of Candidatus Bathyarchaeota archaeon. GTDB lineage: Archaea > Thermoproteota > Bathyarchaeia > Bathyarchaeales > WAQA01 > WAQA01. Next base: position 5,016 of record WAQA01000077.1, read on the forward strand.
CTCGAAAACCGGTCTCTTAACAGATTCTGCCCGTCGAAGATTTGTGGAGAGATGGCTTAAGATACTGGAGGCTGAAGGATGAGCGGAGTTCTTGAACTCTTAGAGATAAATGGATTCGAAGGATATAAGGATGGAAAGGTTAAGTTTACATCAGGTCTCAATCTGATAACAGGGAGAAACTCAACTGGAAAAACAACCCTCCTAGACGCTATATTCTTTGCTTTGTATGGAATGATTCCAGGAGTGGACAAGAAGCTTCTGGTTACAAGGCTTCACGGAGAGAAGCGGCGGATGCTTGTACATGTAAAATTTAAGTCTCCAATCGATGGGCGGGAAGTAGAGATCTACAGGAGAGGGAAACTCTATGAGACTAAAGATGGAGAGAGCTTCAGAACAGACCTACTAAAACTCTTTATAGACGGATCTGAAGTTCAGATAGGCGGCGATGACGATTTAAGAAGGCGAGTTTCAGAACTAATCGGTTTAAGCATGAAGAAGTTTATGAATCTCGTCTATGTTAGGCAGGGTGAACTGAATAGGATACTGAAGCCTAACCCTAGAGATATGGACTCTGTTCTTGGAATAACGGTCCTCAGAGAACTGGCTGAAGAGCTTGATACGGCGAGAAGGGTACTTGAAAAGTATGAAGGAAGAGACGTTAAAACAGAAGCTTCGATACTTGAGAGATCCATACTTCCAAAGATGGAAGAACATATAGCAGAGCTGGAGGAGCAATATGAAAGGTTAAAATTAGAAGTTAAGGAGATAAAGGAGAAAGTTGAAAAGGCCAGATCCGAGGATCTGAGGAGACTGCTTGAATATGTTGAGGAGAGAGACAGACTTAAAGAAAAGATGAGAAGTGAGCAGGGGAAGGCCCAAGCATTACTCCAGCAGAGAAAAGTTTCTGCTCTACGTGATCTAGAGAGATGCGCTAAGGAAGCAGCGCAGGAAAACTTGAAGATCAGAATGGAACTGGAGAGGGTGAGAGAGAAAAGAGAGAAGATCGAAGCAGAATATAAGAATTTACTGGATAGGCTGAGCAGGGTTGACTATGCCTTAACAGTTGCTGAAGCCTCCTCTCCTGAGGATATCAATGCGCAGATAGATGAGGCCAGCAAACGTTCCAGCGTTCTACAACGTCTCATAAAGGATGTTGAGGAGGCCCTAAAAGAGATAGAGAAGGAAAGAAATGAGTTGGATGGTGAGTCGAGGGCCCTAATAAGGGAGCTGGAGTCCCATAGGAGACTGCTAAGCGAGGGAAGAGCTAACTGTCCAATGTGTGGACAGAAGATAACCTCTGAACTCCTGAGGGAGCTCATTAAGGAGAAGGAGCGGAAACTAAATCTGATAGCCGAAGAGCTCAGGAAAGTTGATGGTGAGTATAGACAGTTTAAGAACCGGCTTAACGAGTTCTCAGAAGAGAAAGAGCATCTTGAAAGAAAGATAGAGAACCTCAAACGAGTCAAAGATGAAATAAATCGCCTTCTTAATGGGGAGAGCTACGAGTCCCTCAAAGAGGCATACGCTAAAGTTGGGAAGGTCCATGAACGGTTGAAGGATGAACTTGATCGGCTTCTAAGGATATATAGCGCGTCAGAGGAGAAGAGAAGGGAGCTCGAGAAGACAGTGGAGAACGTCAAACAATACCTTCAGAAGTCCGAAGAATACTCTAAGAAGGTGAAGGAGACAATTGAAAAAATAAGCAGATACCTCATCAAATTAGGCTTCCCATTTAATCCCGCAGATGAAGGATTGAAGGGTAGAATTGCTGAGCGGATACCGATAAGTCCAGAGGAGCTTGGAAAGCTACATATCCAAATGCAAAGGAAGAAGCGAGACTTTGAATTGACAAGAGAGGCCTTAGAGAGAAGACGGAGGGAAAAAGAGGAGAATATGGAGATACTCAAAAAATTAAGGAAGAGACTTGAGAAGGCAAGGTTAGCAGCTGAACTTGCAGAGAGATTTAAGGCTGGAATTGAAACTAGAAGGAGGAATATGATCAGAGAGATAACTCACAGAGCATTCGCAATCTATAACTCTTTAACCGACCAGCATGTCTATAGAGCCTTCGAAGTCAAGCCTGAAACATACGAAGTATATGTCTACCCTGAAAGCTTAGATGCTCCTATCCCAGTCGTAAGGGTTGGAGGAGGCCATCAAACATTAATTGCCCTCTCCTTCAGACTTGCCCTCCTAGAGGTTCTAGGATACAGGAGCCTACTGATACTTGATGAGCCGACATACGGGGTTGACTCAGAAAATATACCTCAACTTCTAAGTCAGATAGCAGAGGCTTCTAGAAGAGTCTCTCAAGTAATCCTTGTTACTCATTATGGTATAGGAGAGGAGGAAGCAGCGAACATAATAAGAGTCAGTATAAGCCAGGATGGATCGTCAAAGGTTGAGACTTCAATAAACCATTAAATTATAACTTGAAAGGTAACATTTTGAGGATGACTCATTCATCTCCACATAAGGATGGAAGATAACCGTAAACCATCAAGAATCAACTTATGGAATATCTGTGAATTTAACATTAGTAGTGTAGTTATGGTTATAGATGCCCATTAACGTAACCATTTAAAGGTATGAACAATTATGATGCTAGGTTAGTAGAGGTGATACGCAATTGATGGGTTGTGGGCGCCGTGATAGATTTCCTTGGACCAGTATGTCACCGCTACCTAAAAAGAGAGTCTTATCTGAAAGGGAGATCCGTAAACTTATAAGGGAAGAGTATGGAATCGAGATAGTTAAGGGCTTCTCAGAAGTTAATCCTAAATCAGCATGTGATATCTGCTCTGTTAAGGATGGTTACATAGCAAGTTTCGGATATGTTAAAGAAGCATTCAAGGTATGCCAAAATAATAGGGACTGGATTGAATGGAGAACTGAAGAAATACCCGCAACGAACAGTGAAACAATCGTATTTATCTTTGGGATGAGTCTAGGTTACGGCTCATCTATCCCCCAACCATCTGGAAGATTCAAGTTATTCCTTAACGATGAAGAGATCATTCAATTCTGTGTGACGAAGCATAGTAGGTTATGGTTCGGAAGAGATGGGACACGCCTATACTTCCACCGTTTAAGATATAACACTGCTCCATTAGGGTTAGGATTAAACCTTGACGCTCAGATAAAAGATGAATCTGCAGTCTCCTTCGGTCTAGGTCTCCTAGCGGTTCCAGCGTGGAAGCTTAAAGACTTCTATAGGAGAAAGGCTACATTAAAGGTTGTACCTATAGGAGAAACCCGTGGTCCAAGCAGTTATACTCCTACGAAGTCGAAGAGATGGTTCAGACTTGATAATGTTCTCTGGTCCGACTGTAACTTCTATGAAGCCTTAAACGTTATCTCGAAGAATAGGAAAGAGCATGCGGAGGTTGGAGAATTCCAGGTTTTCTTCGGAGACATTCACAGTCATAGCGGGATTGGAAAGGGAGGAGTTGGATGCGGTACTGGCACACTAAAAGAGAACTTTGAATATGCAAGGGATGTCGCCGGATTGGACATTTACTCCTTAACGGATCATGACTGGCAAATGGAGCCTGAACATTGGGAGGATCTGCAGAGAACGACAAAGGAGTACTATGAGCCTGGAAGATTCGTAACTTTTCCAGCTTTCGAATGGACCTCTAAAACGTATGGTCATCGCAACGTTTACTATTTAGAGGAAGGCTACCCATTCATGGATTCGAACTCGCAGGAAATCAGTGAGACAGCTCCAACGCCGGAGGATCTCTGGAGGGAAATTGACAGGCTAGGCGTGGAGGCCATAACCATACCCCATCATACATGTGTTCCAATCTTTCCAGTATCCTTGGCTGATTATTACAATCCAAGATATGATAGGCTGGTGGAGATATACTCGATATGGGGAAATTCTGAACTCTGTGATGAAGAGATGGATCATAGAGGATGCTTTGAGGGACTTACGGTTAGGGAGATACTTAACTATGGATGCAAGATGGGAATAATTGCCTCCAGCGACTCTCATGATGGGCATCCAGGCAATTCATGTGGTCCACCACTCTCATATCTTGGTAGCGGATGGATAGCTGTTCTGGCAAGAAGACTGGAGAGGAGGGAGATATGGAATGCCATGAAGATGAGGCGATGCTACGGAACAACTGGGGAACCAATAATATTAGACTTCAGGTTGGACGGTCACTTTATGGGTGAGGAAGTATCGGTTGATGAGGTGGATGGGAAACCTAGACTCGAAATCAATATAGATGCTCCCACAAGGATCGAGCAGATACAGATAATAAAGAATGGCGAGGTTGTAGTTCGGATGCAATGTTACGGGAAGAAGGAGAGGAAGGAATGGATTGATCCAGAATATAGGGCTGGAGAGGCAAGCTACTATTACGTGAAAGTTGTGCAGAGAGACAGGGAGATGGCATGGTCAAGCCCGATATGGATCGAATAGCTGCTCCATCTGCTTCACGATTCGGCTCTGCCCTCTAGGATTAGGTGGAGCCTAGAGACTGCTATAAACATTGAGGTCAGTGTACATTCTCGTTATGGATCCTCTGTTAAGATTCTGTTAATCTTTATCTCTCCAGTAAACCTGCATCTCTAAGTATCAACTTAAGTTTCTCTCTGTTCTCTTCAGTTAATGATGTAATAGGTTTTCTTGCTGGTCCAGACGGTCTTCCTAGAAGGTTCATGGCTTCCTTAACGACGGCTGGGAAGGTTCCTAGATTAAAGGCTGTTCTTAATGGGAGGAGCTTAAACTGTAATTCTCTAGCCTTCTCTATTTCTCCTTTAATGTAGTTCTCGTATATTCCAACCACGAGCTTTGGCGCTACATTTGCTGTTGCAGCTATTGCTCCCTTACCGCCATATAGAAGGGTTGCGAGTATAAGCGAGTCCCTCCCAGCTATAACCGAGAATTCTTCAGGTGAATAATAAATGTATTCAGCTGTGAGTGTTAAATCTCCACTACTATCCTTTATGCCCACTATATTGTCGATCTCAGCGAGACGCCTAACAGTTTCAGCCTCCAAGTTAACACCTGTTCTTCCAGGATTATTATATAGTAGTATTGGGATGTCAACGGCTTCAGCTATGCTCCTATAATGGTTGTATAGCTCCTCCTGGCTCGGCCTTATGAAGTAGGGTGTGATTATTGATACTGCATCTGCCCCTGCATCTAAAGCGTATTTACATGCCTCAATCGTCTCTTTTGTCGTTATCGCTCCTGTCCCGGCGTAGACTGGTATGCGGCCGTTAGCTGCGTCAACAGCCACCTCAATTATCCTCTTCTTCTCCTCATTTCTTAGAGCGTAGCCTTCTCCTTGGCTGCCGCATACAAAGACTCCATGTACACCTGAATCAATCAGATAGTCAATTAATTCCCTAATTCCCTTCTCATCTATGTTCTCATCTTGATCCAGCGGTGTTACTAGGGCTGGAATTACTCCCTTGACGGTTAACCCCATATCTTCCATCCTCCAAGCTAAAAGCTTCCACGATAAACTTAGCTGGTGCACTATATATAGAGTACGTTGTAATTTCCCTACTGCCTCAGAAGGATTAACAAAATCGTCCGAAGATTGGTCTATCTCGCAGGAAGACCCTGTCCGAGAGGGAGGGGATGAATTGTGATAAACTTAAATGGTTGGACTTCAGTTTTCAAGATTGGATAGTCCTTTGGATAGGGAGTTGCCCGGAAGGGTGGAGATGATGAGTCTAAGGGGTGGCAGTCGGGGAGGAGGTCACTGTTTTCTGTATCTTCCATACTTCTTAAAGGCTCTATACATTCTCTCTACGTTTTCAAGTGGGACGTCAATATTCACTTCTCCCCTGCAGAATAGGCCTCCTCTTCCTTCATGGCTGAAGAGCTCTATAACCCTTCTCACATATGCATAGATCTCCTCAGGTTTTCCCATTGGAAGTATGTACTGTCTATCTATGTCGCTTGATATGCATATTCTATCTCTTACGGCTTCAGCGAGTTCCTCAAGGTTGAAGCATGAGAATTGAGGGTTTAATATGTCAACTCCTAAGTCAATTAAATCAGGTATTATATCCATTATATATCCGTCGCTGTGGAAGTATACGTATGCTCCGTGATCATGGACGATCTTAAACATCTCTCGGTAGCGGGGCTTAAAGAATTCCCTCCAGAAGTCAGGTCTCACCATAAGCCTATCTTGGGTTCCCCAATCATCAGCGAATGTAACGGCGTCTGGTTTAAAGTCTAAAATGAGGCCTATAGATTCCAAGCAGTATTCTAGAAGTCTATTAGCGAGTTCATAGAGTCTTCTAGGCCTCTTTAAGAAGTCTATCATAAGGTTTCTAAATCCTCTGAGCCACTGCATCTTCTCAAAGTAGCATCCCGGATTGAAACTTAAAATAACAAAGTATCCTCTCCTCTTAAGGTTTATAACTCTCCTTTTAAGTTCCTCTCGATGTGAATTCTTAGATTTCTCTTCTAATGATGGAAAATTGTACCTGTCTAAGTCATCCCACTCCTTTATTGGGTAATCATAGACTTGACCGTGCAGTCCATCGATTGCTGATATCCATATAGTTCCCCAACTATCCCTATGTATCCCCTTTCTATAATCTGGAGGGAGATCCTTTGGGTCAGGTATATTAAACCGTGACGGTCCAAAATCCTGCGGATATCTCATAAATATTCTATTCAGTTCTTCACCGTATTTTATGAGAGCGCAGGGTAGTGGAGAGTGCATGATCGGTGCTCTGTCAGGATGGTTGAGGTTGATGGCTGCTATAACTCTCTCACGGGATCTCAAAAAGGATCACGTCACATAACTCTTATCCTTTTTAATCTTTCTATTCAGATATAAGTCTTGCCGGAGGCTTTGGTCCTCGATTTTTTCCCTCTATATTTTTAGAAGTATCGATGGTGGTGATCAACTTTGTTCTATAGGAGGTCTCCTTCCTAGAGTTAATGTTACATTAACCTTCTTTCCATTCCTGATTATGGTCATCAGAATGTTTGAGTTTGGCTTTGTATTCCTCTCCAGATACGTTGAGAGGTCATCTCCATTCCTTATCTTTGTTCCGTTAATCGCTATTATGATGTCTCCGCCTATCGTTAATGTTGCCCCGTCTATTCTGATTGTTCTATTCCCCCCTTTCAGTCCAGCTCTCTCGGCTGGACTGTTAGGTAGAACCTTTATTATCAACCAGCCGTAAGTCACATTTAACCTTAGTACTCTAGCAATATCATATGTGACATCAACTCCGATAACTCCTATCCACGGATGAGGATAACTCTCTCCTCTAATCAAATATGGCAGTTCCCTTCGTATGGTGTCTGATGGCACAGCAAATCCTACACCCTGCGAATTTGCAACTATCGCTGTTGTGATGCCCACAACTTCCCCGAAAACGTTTAGGAGTGGACCGCCAGAGTTACCTGGATTTATCGGCACACTTATCTGTATTATATCTGCTATTACATATCCTCCTGTCACGGTCTCTCTTAGCGTCCTTCCAAGCTGACTTATAACTCCTGTAGTCATTGTACCGGTTAATCCGAATGGGTTCCCTATGGCTATCACCGGCTGGCCAACCTTGAGGCTTGCAGAGCTCACTATCTTTAATGGTTTAAACTCGTTCGGCGGCGCTTCAACCCTCAATACTGCAAGATCGCTGTATGGATCCTCTCCTAAAACCTTCGCTGGGTAAGTGTCTCCATCAAGGAATGAAACAGTTATATTTATTACATTCCTAACTACGTGGCTATTAGTTATAATCACCATCTCTCCACTATAGTTATATACGAATCCTGAACCCTGC
>WAQA01000078.1 GCA_015520475.1 Candidatus Bathyarchaeota archaeon
ATATTTGTCGGATAGATTTAGAGAGGATTTAGATGCCATAATCAAGAAGATATGTGGAAATTCAGATCCTATGCTTAAGGCAAGACTGGAGGAGCTACGTGATAAACTTGTCCAGTTACATATTAAGAATATGGCGAAGATAAACCATTCGGTGATGGAGATTGTATGCGCAAAATATCTGATACAGTCAGGCTACAAGGTTGATGTTGAAAGGTTTCTAGATGGACTTTCATGCGACATATACGCTTTGAAGGGGATGGGCTCCCTTATAGTTGAGGTTGAAACAGGATTTGTTCCTCCTGAACATGCACTCAACCCATTAACGTATTGTAAGGCTAGAGTTGCCAGTAAAATAACTAGATATAGCAGCTTCGCAAATAAGTTCATATTGGCAGCTCCTCCACACTATATTATGCAGATACCTCCACCATTAACTAAACCTCCAAGATACAGAACGGATGATGAGATAAGAGAGGTTAAGAGGCTCTGCGATTTATATTATAGGAATCCACCAGTCAGCGTTGAGGAGATAAGAAACGCCCGTCTACACACAATATATATAATTGATGTAGATAGAGCTGAGATTAGAGAGATGGATCCAGCAGAGTATATTGAGAGAAGTATGGACTGGCGATACTAGAATGTGAACCACGCCACATTTAGGCAGCAGCTTCCTCCTGTACACTCTCCAGAAAATTAAGAGAGGCCCACATCAACCCATCCAGATGTAGGCCGGAGAGATTGTCATCCCGTATTTCAGATGGGCATTTCTCTTGCGGTGAATCTTATAAATCCCAAACAGATATAACGTAGATAAACAGAGGTTCATAAAATGTGCATGTCATACTTTAAGGCTTATGATTGGAGGGAGAAATTATGAATGAAGACTTAAGGCTGGAGGGGATAATACCTGCGACTGTACTTCCAATGACCTCAACATACCAGATAGATGAAGACTCATTAGAGAAGTACATTAAATGGTTGATTAGGTATAGGGTTGGCGGATTAGCTGTCAATGTGGATACTGGGGAGGGACCTCAACTTTACGAGGAAGAGAAAATCAGAGTTCTCCATATCGTAAAGAGAATTGTAGGGGATAAAGTTCCAATAATAGCTGGTTTGCAGGGGTCATCTACGTTACAGGCTGTTGAATCGGCGAGGAGGATGAAGGATGCTGGAGCCGACATTCTCCTTGTCTTTCCAGCTCCAGCATTCCACGGCTCACCCCTCCCAGCGGAGATACCATACAGATATCATAAAGCCATAACATCGGAGGCTGACATTCCAATAATCATATTTCAGCTCCAAAGGGATCTTGGAGGAGTCGAGTACACACCCGAATGCCTCATAAAACTTGCAGAGATAAGAGGGGTGAAAGCAATAAAGGAGGCATCATTCGACGCATACAAATTCCTTAATACTTTAAGGTTAATGAAGAAGACGAAGGACATAAGCGTCCTAACAGGAAACGATAACTTCATATATGAATCACTAATCTTGGGGGCCGACGGCGCCCTCATAGGATTCGGAACCTTAGCTACGGATCTACAGATAGAGATGTTCAATCTGGTGAGGGATGAGAGGATAACGGAGGCGAGGGAGATAGCTAATCGTCTTCAACCCTTAGCCGATGTAATATTCGCTCCTCCAGTGAGGAATTATAGGGCTAGAATCAAAGAGGCCCTAGTTATGCTCGGCATACTCGAAAATGCTCATGTAAGACCTCCACTTACACCAATCACGGGGGAAGAGAGGGAGTCTATTAGGAGAGCGCTCAAAGAGGCGGATCTACTATGAAAGGATTTATTTGAGATATCTTTTGGCGGGAGAACGTTGAGGGATTATATAAGCGCATGCAATCTTCCCCTGCTGAAGATTGGAGAAACAATCCTTCCACAGGCAATCCTAGGCCACCTCCCATTCATAGGGGAATCATATCAAGGCTTAAAGAAGAATATGGAGTATAAGAGAAGGTTCTCAAACATAAAGAATACAGTGAAGGTTTTAAGATTCGCCGTTGAGAGATACGGCGTAACAGTGATTGCTGCTGGAGTGGCACCTGACAAACCAACCGGATTGAACAAGCTCTTCTTTAAAGCGTTAAAGGAGACGGAGAAGGTGACGAAGGTAAAGATAGCCATAGTACCCTGCATCCAGATACCGCTTAAAATAGATGGTGAGCCAGTAGATGTTTACAGGAGATGGTTAACATACTTCCAAGCGGAGAAGAGGAGAGTTGACGAGAAGAGGCTTAAGAGCAGATACTTGAATGATCCGATACTGCAATGCAGGATGGGATGGGAGAGGAGGTTTAGGGAGGCGCTGGAAAATTTAAGGCCGTATGGAAAGAGAGAACTAAACAGGATATACGTTGATTATGATAGGATTGATGAGATGATCTCTAGACTGGAAGACTTCAATCCTATACTGATCGAGCTCGGCTCAGAGACTGATCTACTCGCCATCGGAGGAAGGATCGACCTACTAAATGAATTAACCGGTTATCTACATGAGAGAACAGGCTGCAATATTATCTTGGGAGTACATCATGCAGGATCAACAATTCCGATACTTGACAGGTCAGAAGTTAAGTTTGAAGGTTACGTGACACCTATAAATAAGCTCGGAGTCATGATGTTTCCAACGAGGGAAGACGCTCTCAGAAGCATAATGGAAACTGAGAAGGCTGTTATAGCTATAAAGCCGTTCGCCGGGGGGAGAATACATCCAGAGGAAGCCCTAAAACATGTATATTGCGATCTAAAGGTTAAGTTCTGCATGTTGGGTGTATCCTCAATCTCCGAGGTTGAGGAGGACTTTTCAACCGTGCTGAGAATCTTAAGATTTCATCAACAGGTCCCTGAAAAGCCTTAAAAGTTTCCTCTACGGATAGAAGAGAAGAAGCTTCGGAGGGAAGTATTTGAGGAAGGTAGGATTCGGAGTTATAGGTGTTGGAACATGGGGGGAGAACCATGTTCGAGTATTCAAGCAGAACCCCAACGCCGAGTTAATAGCCATCGCAGACATAAACGAGAAGAGAGCACGTGAAATATCTGAGAGATACCGAATAAAGGAGTATTATACTGATTATAGAGAATTGTTGGAGAACCCTGATATAGAGGCTGTTGGAATAGCAACCCCTGATTTTCTGCATAGAGAGCCCTGCGTCATGGCGGCTGAAGCTGGAAAGGACATACTTGTAGAGAAGCCATTAGCCACGACAGTTCAGGATGCAGAAGCCATCCTAAACGCGGCTAGAAAGAACGGTGTAAAATTGATGGTTGACTTTCACAACAGATGGAATCCTCCATGCGTGATGGCGAAGAAAGCAATAGAGGAGGGGGAAGTTGGAGATCCAATCTACCTATATGCAAGGCTAAACAATACTAAGCTATCCCCTACAAGATTCCTGAAGTGGGCTTCAAAATCGAAGGTAATATGGTTCTTAACTGTACATACATGTGACCTGGCAAGATGGTTCTTTAATGATGAGGCGGAGAGGGTTTACGCAGTCTCAAGATCTAAGGTTCTCAGAAGCATGGGAATAGATACCCCCGACTTCTATACGGCGATTGTAGAGTTTAAGGAAGGAGCAGTCGTGAACCTCGAGTCATGCTGGATAATTCCAAACACGATTCCAGGGGTTGGATGGGGAGAGTGGTTTGGACTCGGCATAGACTTCAAGTTAGAGATTGTATGTAGAAGAGGTACAATATATTTAGATCCATTGCCGAATTATACAGCTAGGAAATATACTGACGAGCAGTATAGCTGGCCTGACATGCAAGGAGCCATTCAACTCCATGACAGATGGATTGGATTTGCAATCGAATCAATCAACCATTTCGTCGACTGCGTCGTAAATGATAAGGAGCCGCTGGTAACAGGTGAAGATGGACTTGCAGTAACAAAGATCATGTGTGCAGTTGAGGAATCAGCGAGAACAGGTAAGATTGTAGAGGTGCGTTAGAGAAGAGGGGAACCAGGTGGATGATATAGAGAAGATTAACATCGCCTTGGTGGGATGTGGCAGCATAGCATCGAACCATATAAATGGATATAGAAGCCTCCACATGAAGGGCCTAGACATATTTAACATTAAGGCTGTATGCGACGTCTCAAAGGCCAAGGCTGAAGAGAAAGCCAGCGAGATCAGACGCTTCCAAGACGAGGAACCCAGAGTCTACATATCCCTCGACGAGATGCTCAAGAATGAAAGCTTAGATGCTGCGGATATATGCGTGCCACATAACATTCACCACATAGTATCCTCGAGATGCTTCGAGAAGGGACTGGACATAATCATAGAGAAGCCCCTAGGCATAACGATGAGGGCTGCAAAGAAGATAATCGATGCGGCTGAAAGGAACGGTAGAATCCTTGCAGTAGCCGAGAATTACAGGAGAAGAATCCAAAGCAGGATTGGATGGTGGGTTATAAGGGAGGGATTAATAGGGAAACCTAGAATCGTCCTGTGGACACTTACATACTGGATGCCGGATCCATGGGGCTGGAGAGAGAATAAACTTATAGCTGGAGGAAGCTGGGTCTTCGACGGCGGCGTCCACCTAGCAGACCTAGACAGATATCATCTTGGAGTAGAAGCATTAGAGGTATACGCACAGACAGAAACGTTTGAGCCTGTTAAGAGAGGAGTTAAAGTTACAGTTGACGACATGACGATGGCCATAATAAAGTATGAGGATAGAATCTATGCTCAATGGTTATGGATGAATTCGGCGCCAGCCCATAAGATATCTATGCGGGTGATCTACGGGTCAAATGGAGCCTTAACAGAAGAGGAACTTAAGATACAGAGGGAGGATCACGTTGAGGTTTACAGCACACCGAATCTCATAAGAGCAGTGAAGGGGAGAAGCATGGAACAGTGGGAGAGATGGTTCCCAAAGGGAATTACAGACACATTTGCAACAGAACTCTACGACTTCTATGAGGCATTAACTAATAAGAGGAAGCCTGAAGTTGACGGTTTAGAGGCATATAGGGACATGGCTATCCCCATAGGATTCTATGAATCAGCCACTCTTCAGAAACCCGTAAAGATAAAGGATATAGAAGAACTGAGAATTGAAGAGTATCAAAGCGAGATAAATGAGAACCTTAACATATGAGGGGAGAGATGAACGATTAAGAGATGCCTCTATGAACATTCTCCCTAGCCCTCTGCCTTAGATATCATAGTCTCTAACCATACTGGAGAGAGACAGCGGATAAGAGGAGGCATCGTTATAGAGGCAGATCTCTTACAGGTCATCCCCCTAAATGGAGCATAACCACCTTTAGATAAAGAAAACATTTTTTACTTGGGGGCCGCTCTATCCATTGGGTTATGGAGAGTTGCAGTGAACTTGAAAGAGAAGAGGAACGCCTTCGATCTCCTTACCCGTCCAGTAAGGAAGCTCATAGAACAGAAAGGATTTAAAGCACCAACTGAACCGCAAGAGAAGGTCATCCCAAAGATACTTGAAGGAAAGAATGTTCTGCTGATATCTCCGACGGCTACAGGTAAGACTGAAGCAGCCCTACTACCAATATTCAGCATGCTGGTTCAGATGCCTAGAGAGTACGGGATAAAAGCGCTCTACATAACCCCGTTAAGAGCGTTGAACCGTGACATGCTTGAAAGGTTTGAGTGGTGGTGCAATAACCTAGATATCAAATTAGCTGTTAGGCATGGAGACACGGAGAGTAGGGAGAGAACTAAACAGGCTAGAAGCCCACCTGATCTACTTATAACGACGCCTGAAACGTTACAGGCGATACTGATAGGATGGATTATGAGGCGGCATCTACAATCGATCAGGTGGGTTATAGTCGATGAGGTTCATGAAATGGCTGATAGTAAACGTGGAAGCCAGCTCTCCCTAGCACTTGAACGGTTACGGCAGATAACTGGAAGAGACTTTCAGATGATAGGGCTTTCAGCAACTATTGGAAGCCCAGAGAAAGTTGCCCGATTCCTAGTTGGAGAGAACCGTGAAGTCGAGATAGTTCGGGTTCCCGTAGCCCGTCTAATGAAGATAGAAGTTGTCTTCCCAAAGCCTAAACCTGAAGATTACAGGTTTGCATCTGTCCTCTTCACCCATCCTGAAGTAGCAGCCCGGCTCAGATTAATCCGTCAGCTCATAGAGAAACATAGATCTGTACTGCTATTCACGAATACGAGAAGCATCTCTGAGGTTCTAGCCAGCAGATTCAAGGTCTGGGACATAGATTTTCCAGTCTCGATACATCACGGATCCCTTGCTAAACCATCTAGAATAGCTGCTGAGAGGGGGTTGAGGGAGGGGGAGCTGAAGGGACTGATCTGCACAAGCTCCCTTGAATTGGGAATAGATGTTGGAAGAATAGACCTCGTCATACAATATATGAGCCCAAGACAGGTTACTAGACTTATCCAGAGAGTTGGGAGGAGCGGACATAGAATTGGACGTATGGCGAAGGGAATAATCATAACGATGGACTCCGACGACACATTAGAGGCCCTAGTGATCAGCAGGATGGCTCATGAGGAGAGGCTTGAACCTGTTGAGATACCGGAGAAGCCCCTCGACGTACTGGCACATCAAATAGCTGGACTGATAATGAAGAGGAGAAGAATCCACATCCAAGAGATAATTGATCTCTTCAGGAATGCATATCCATACAGGAACATAACAACTGAGGACATAAAAGATGTCCTCACATACATGCATGAGAGATTCCCAAGGCTAGCTTGGGTATCATTCGAGGATATGGTTGCATTAAAGCCTAGAAGGGCAAAGGCGCTCTACGAATATTACTTTGAGAATCTCTCTATGATACCTGATGAGAAGCAGTATCTCGTTATAGATGAAAGCACAGGCACAGCTATTGGAATACTTGATGAAGCCTTCGTAGCTGAATACGGCAAGCCAGGAATAAAATTCATTATAAGGGGCAGCCCATGGAGAATCGTGAATATAATAGCTGATAAGATCTACGTGAAACCCGTCGAGGATCCTATGGGGGCGATACCCAGCTGGATAGGGGAGGAGATACCTGTACCATTCGAAGTAGCACAGGAAGTCGGCAGGATAAGGGGATTAATAGAAAAGTTTATGGAGGAAGGTAAGGAACCAGACGAGATAGCGGCGCGCCTAGCTGAAATCTACCCATCCGACATAGAAACCATTAGATCAGCAATATCAGAGACCGTTGAGAACGTTAGAAGAGGCTACCCAGTTCCAACCGACAGAAGGATAACACTTGAAGAATGGGATGAATTCGTAATAGTTCACGCCAATTTCGGATCGTTAACTAATAGGGCGCTGGCCCACATCATAGGCCACATCCTATCCGAGAAGACTGGATATGCAATAACGGTTCAACATGACCCATACAGAATCTTCATCCAGACCCATGGAGAGGCAGGCTTAGACGAGGTGATAGAAGTTATAGAGAGCCTCAAAGACTCATCGAGCTCCAAGGTTGAGAGTATGCTTACCCAGGCAGTGACAAAAACAGGCATATTCAAGAGAAGGATGATCCATGTAGCGAAGAGATTTGGAGCTCTGAAGAAATGGGTTGACTTCACCAGCGTAAGCATTAGAAGCCTGATGAAGAGCTTTGAGGGGACAGTAATATATGAGGAGGCCCTAAAAGAGGTCTTCACAAAAGATATAGACCTAAAGAATATGCTTAAAGTTTTAAGGATGATCAGGGAGGGGGAGATAGAGATCATAAAGGTTAGAACTGACGGTTCAGCAACTCCAATAGCCCATGTTGGAATAGAGAGGGTAAGCATGAAAACTGATCTAATACCTCCTGAGAGGATGAGACGTATACTGATAGAGTCAGCCAAGGTTAGACTCCTAGATGAGACTAGAACCTTCATATGCACTAAATGTTGGAGCTATATTGAGATGTTAAGGGTTAGGGATTTACCGGAGAGGCCTGCATGTCCAAGATGCGGATCTAAAAAACTCGGCTTACTCAGCATAGACGAGGAGGAAGCCCTATCACTAATAGAGAAGAGAGGGGAGAAACTTACAAAGAGGGAGAAGAAACTCAGGGAAGAAGCTCTTAAAACAGCCAATCTCATATCCAAGTATGGTAAGGCCGCGTCGGTAGCCCTATGCGGCAGGGGATTAAGGATAAGCGACGTTAAAGAGGTACTCTCAAGGGAGGAGACATTAACAGACAGATTCTATGAATTGATAATTGAGAGGGAGAGGGAAGCCCTAAAGAGAAGATTCTGGTAGATTAGCGACAGGAAAACGAGAAGACACTAAACAATTTATGCTGAAAACACAAAAGAAAAATATAGGGTTCCACTTCTAGAAATGAAGTAGGTGAATGTAATGTTCATCTCCCCATATGTTGCATCTCCACTGCCTGTAATTCGGAGATCACTTGTGCTGGCAGAGTTGAAGCCGGACGAGATCCTCTATGACCTAGGCTCTGGGGATGGGAGGTCACTGATACTGGCAGCTCAAGAGTTCGGTGCAAGAGGGGTTGGAATAGAGCTGAGGGAAGACCTAATAAAACAGGCTGAAAACAAAATCTATAAGCTTGGGTTGATGGATAAGATAAAGATAATACATAACGACATATTCAATGTAGATATTAGCCCTGCAGATGTCGTATACATTTACTTGACGACAAGCGCAAATGAAAAGATAAGACCGAAACTTGAAGCTGAATTGAAGAAGGGAGCGAGAGTAGTATCCCACGACTATGAAATAATCGGATGGAAAGCCGAGAAGATAGAGAGATTCTGTGAGAACCCCAGAATAGGCTATCCAACCCATACGATATACCTGTATAGAAGAT
>WAQA01000079.1 GCA_015520475.1 Candidatus Bathyarchaeota archaeon
CCTCCCATCTTCTAGTTTATCAACAAATCACTTAGTTTAATTTGAATAAACAAAAAATATATAAGTTTTACTAAAAATATAAATTGTAAACTGGTAGAAACATCTTCCGGGAGTGAAAAATGATTTCTTCAGCTGCCTTAAGGGAAGAGGCCCTGGCCGAGTATAGGATACTAGCTATTAGGGCTCCTCCAACAATAGACTATAACAGCGACCTAGAATGGATATGCAGGAGCTTCGGCTTCCTAAGACCAAGGGACAAGAAGAAGACAGCATATAGAATCTTTAAAGCTCTCATCGAAGCTGCAAGGTTTAATAAGGGATTATCAAGCGACGAATTGGCTGAGAAGCTGGGTTTAACCAGAGGAACCATGGTTCACCACCTAAACAAGATGATTAAAGGAGGATTAGTCATTTATCATGAAGGACAGTACAAGCTCAGAGGAAGAAGCCTAAAAAGCACAGTAGCTGAGATCCAAAGGGACATAAACAGGATCTTTGAGGACCTATACAAGGTAGCTGAGAACATCGATGAAACCTTAGGGCTCTTCTTCAGATAAGCGGCACAGCATCCTATCAGACGAAATAATCCAGAGATAGAGTATTACCGTTGCATCTCTGATGCATGGATGAGAGAGGAGCCCTGCAGATGATTAGTCACATAACTCTATCTATCATCCATCAAAATTTTATCGTTAACCCCTTCACTCCACTTTTATTCTATATCCCTTCCTCTTCGGAATTGTCAGCTCCAAGATGCCCCTCCTAAACTTAGCTTTTGCCCTGCTCAGATCAACAGGTACTGGAAGTGGAATCTGACATCTTAGACAAGAGAATTCTCCCTCCATATGAGAAACCCCTAAATCCTCAAATCTCACCTTCCTTCTCATCTTAGCCAGAACCTCTATACGCTTATCGTCAACAGCCTCCACCCTTATACTGTCAGGTTTCGCATATGGCAGATCAACAGTTACAATAACATTGTCAGGGGTCACTGAAATATTGAATAGCGGACATAGAGATGATGATTCAACATCCCAGCTCGGCCGCTCAAACATTCCACCTATAATATCCTCAGCTGCTTCCTCAATCTCTTCAATATATTCATCGATTATATCAAATATGGAACGACGCCTCCTCATATACTTCCATCCCCCTAAGCAACATAATAGTGAGGAACATCATACTCCTGGGATTTTCTCATACGAATAAGTTCTGGTTGAGTTCTCCGCATGATATCCCTCATCTTCAATCTTATCTCCTCCCCCTTCTCAAGGAGCTCAGACAGATTAACTGGAACTTTAATAATCTGATTTAAAGCGTTTATCACCGAAGCAGCAGCTTCTGGATCCGGATAATTATAGAATGACTGAGCTAAAAGAGCGATAGCCGACAGATCTTCTTCTGAGCAGTACTTCAAGAGCAACGCTTGGGGACCAACTAAGAAGCCTCTCTCAATCAGACCTATACCCTTCTCCTTTAGAATCTTTAAGGAGTCCATGTTTGAAGCAGCTCCAAAAACCTTTGGAGATTCTATGTTTTGACGGTTAGGCGTCGGCAGACCACCCAAAGAGACAACAAGTTCAATCTCTTTCTCTTCGATCCAATCTACAACCGCACGCATCAGCTGCTGTAAAGAATCAGCCGGAATAGCTATCTCCGATATAAGCACCAATAACCTTTCATTTCCAAATATTCTGATGGGCGAGTATGGCAGACCATTATAGAGAACAACGACTGGAGGCAGGATATCCGAGCTGACATAAGCAACTTCTTCAAGCTTCAGCTTGGATATGATGTGAGACGTTGCAATTACGCCTACAAGACCGACATCTGGCAGTCCCTGAAGCATATTTAAGCCTTTAGGCACATCTACTTTCTCAACAACCCTTACAGGTTTAGACATAAAAGCACTCCTCACTAAAGTAAACCACTCCCAGCCTTCATAGGGGCTTCCTCCATTTACTCGAGCCTCGGACCTTTAGGAGGTACACCCCAAACCCGGAAAAATATATCTAAAAACAGTATTTAAGAGTATCTAGCAATTCATCTCCACACTTCACGGATGAAGATCCTTATAGGGCATATAGAATCAACCATGAGAATACCTACCTTTCTACATTAACCTCTGGCTGCCCTATATGAACTGTAAAGTCTCTACTCCAATAACCACACACTATAGAATAAACAGAAATAGAGGCTTTTTGGAAAGCAGGCGTTAAAGAGATTATCCATCTAGGAAGACTCTCCGCAGCATAGATCCATGAAGAATCGCATCCGTACCCATCACAGACACTTGATAGCGCCAACTTAAGATCCCCTATATTAAACAATAGTCTCCTCGCAGTGATACTTTAAACCCTAGAAGACTCCTTGATGATGGATCAGCCCTAGAGAGTATCTGGTTATCTGGAGAATCCGGCGAGATAGTTTATCAGAAACATCTCAATGAAGGCTGCCGCCAGAAGCAGAAGCGCACACATACTCATCGTCTTAAAGAAGACTGCAGCCTCATCCTTTAATCGATGTTTTATAATCATAGAGGTTAACCAGTAACTCTCAGACATAGCCAATGCATATGATAGATACTCTATCCATGCATGTGGAAAGGCGAGTACAGAGAGCATAAGGATAACAGGATTGGATCCACGCAGTAATGCCAGAGCAGCTATGAACCTACCCGTCGAAAAGAGAACGTATAGGCCATATAGAGGGCCGATAAGGGGAGTAAACATTATCACATTATGCATCAAATTGTTCCCATATATTATAGCCACTCCAAAGTTGTTTATAGCCTCCTCAACCTTACTATATTCTTTGAATCTCTCCTTAGCTTCAGAGACGTTAATCGGCAGAAGAGCACCGAAAAATGTAACTATAATACACAATAGTACCATAATGATTAAGGTTGTTCTTCTATTTAATCTTCCACTAGTTAACCTCGCTTTCTCAGCAGTAGGCTCCAGCACAGTTGCAGGTTTCTCCGGCAACACTATAGGTACGCCGCATCTAGGGCAGAATCGAGCATCAGGATCCTCAGGCAGCTTCACGCCACATCTACGGCAATATGGCAAACATGATCACCAAGAAATAGATGGATTATTGCATAATAAAAGCTACCGTTCAAACTTAATTCTCTTCTAGTTCAAGCAAGCTCTCAGGAAGAGAACATACCAGAAACGTATCATTGAGAGCTAAAAAAGAGATTTTACTTTGCTGGAGAACCAACACGCAGTTTCACTCTTCCTTTTGTAGATCAACCCTACAGTCCTCACATAGAAAGTTTCCTTCAACCTCCTTAAGATTATCTGACCACTGACCGCAGTTATCACAATATCCAGCCATGAGAGGCCTACTTAATATATTATCTGTCTGAGACTCATTCTCTATACGGGCCTTCTCTTGGATTATCTCTATAAGTTCAGGAGTTACGGCAAGTATATCCTTACTTGATATTATACCGGCAAGTTTACCCTTATAAACAACACCCAACCTTCTAACGTTAAGCCTACTCATTTTCCTAGCAGCTTCACTTAAGGTTTCATCCGGTTTCACCGTTCTAAGAGGAGAAGACATAATATTTTTAACTTTGATTTTGCTTGGCTGCAGATCCTCAGCAACTATCCTAACAACCATGTCTCTCTCAGTTATTATCCCTATCGGCTTCTTATCCTTAGTTGCTACGATGACACAGCCAACATTATGTTCAGCCATCAACTTAGCCGCTTTATCAGCAGATTCATCTTCAAATATTGTGATTACAGGGCTACTCATGACATCCTTAACAAGCAGAGTCTCTCTGATACCAAGTTCAGACATCTCATTAGACCCCTCACTAGAGATATGAAGACTAGGAATGTATTAAACTTTTATCAAGGACAGATGCGGATGTCCAGTAGACTCATCACCCTTAAACACTAAGCTCATCCATCCCTTTTCAGTGTATAAGGGACTCTATTGCTCCGATAATAGAGACCCTCAACACCAGAAAGCAGATTCATAACGATATGGTTTACATCAACCTCGGAGCCGACGGGCTCATCCTTAAATACCCAACTACGCTTCCTGATAAATTCTGAGAGAAGATGCTTCACCAATCCAATGCGTCTCATCTCCACCTTTAATAGGGCTTGGATAGCATCAACCGCATTCTCAAATCCCCTCTCATCTATTAATCGGATAGCCGATAGAAAATGAGGCAAACATAACCCATCTGATGATTCAAACTTTCTCCGAAAATCTTTATCCCCCAACATCTCTACCAACGTGCTTAGACGCATACTATCGAAGGATAGAAGATGACTACATACTGGACATGACCTTTCACCCTCAACAACCCGTTCAAACGCCCTATAAAGGGAAGGCGACTTTCTTCTCATCCCCCTCACAGGAAGATGAAACTTCACCGTAGACTTAATATCCCTCTCAAATCTTGAACACAACGATTGAAAGTCTCCCGCTATCCTCTCAATAACGGCCTGCATATAAAGAGCATAAGCTAAACCATCCGCCCCATAACTCTTATAGGCAATATCATAAAAGAGATGCATATGACGATTACAGAAGCCTCGAGCCGCCTCCACCTCCTCCAGAAAGTCAGGGTTCATAACCACCTCATCCATTAACAGATGCTCAATAAACCTTCTCTCCTCCCTCAACCAGAGATAACATAATAGACAACCCTCCGCCTGCTCCAGACCCTCAAGAATAGGTCCAGTTAACAGGTTATCTCTAACCACCTCAAACCCACCTAGGTGAACTATCCAATCAAAAGAGATGGATCTTCCAGCGTTTAAAGATATCTTTACTCTACCCCTCACATCTGCTGATTCAGGAGGAATCATAGATCATCCAACCCACAGAATACAACAACCATACAGAGCCACATACACATACGCATCACATACAATAACATAATATCTCCAATATACCTTGATTTGCAGGGCAATGATCGAAGATTTATAGAAGACAGACACCCACATTCAAACACCAAAAAATAGTTTAAAACTTCTCAGACTCAAAACCTAGAAGGTGGCGGGCCCGCTGGGATTCGAACCCAGGATCTCCGGCTCCGCAGGCCAGCGTCCTATCCTGACTAGACTACGGGCCCTTCTAATATTTTGATCTCAGCAACTGTTATCAACCAGCGGCTCCAGTAACTAGCTAATGACTCTAATATTTAAAAAAGATGTTGCTGCTATTAAGGATGGATCCTCATTTATATGGAATCTATCAGGGTAACCACTTAAATATCCGAGGTTTGTAAGGATATTTGGGTGCTGGGTCAATATGTCAATTATAAAGGAGTTAGAGAGGGAATATATTAGGAAACATGTTAAGTCTAGAGCTTTGTATGAGAGAGCTTTAAGATGTTATCCAAGCGGCGTGACTCATGACGCTAGATACGCTGAGCCATTTCCAATCTATATGGTGAGGGCTGACGGAACAAGGAAGTGGGATGTTGACGGAAACGAGTATATTGATTATGTGATGGGACATGGAGCCCTACTCTTCGGATACAATGATGAAAGGCTTAGAGAGGCCATTAACAATGTTCTCTCGAACATCCATATGGGATCATGCACAGAGCTTGAGATTGAATGGGCTGAGATGATAAAGAAGCTTGTGCCAAACGCAAAGGACGGATTTGTAAGGGCATGCGCCTGTGGGGGAGAGGCTATAGAGATGGCTGTTAGACTTGCTAGGATACATACTGGGAGGGACAAGATAGTTATACATGAAGGATGCTACCATGGTAAATGGGAAGAGATTAATTGTGGTCATAATGGCCCCCCATATGGACACTGCAACATCCGCGGGATTCCAAAGTCTGTAAGAGACAATGTTGTGATCATACCATATAATAAACCGGATATCCTCAAGAGGGTCTTCGCTGAGGGAGATGTAGCATGCATTCTCTTACAGGGTAACGCACCCTACACTAGAGAGTATATGGAGGAGATTAGGGAGCTCACCATAGAGTATGGAGTAGTATTTTTGTTGGATGAGGTTGTTTCAGGTTTCAGATATGCTCCTGGAGGAGCTCAAGAATATTATGGAGTTATTCCGGACATAACGGTTCTCGGGAAGATTGTTGGCGGAGGAGCCCCTATAGGCGCTATATGCGGAAGCAAGGATCTACTCCAATATTACGAGTTCAGAGACGAGTATTGGAACCGTTTTGTTAGAATATCCCTTGGAGGCACTTGGAATGCTCAGCCCTTATGCATAAGCGCTGGCTTAGAAACATTAAGAATAATTGATAGAGAAAGGGACAGGATATATCCACGTCTATATGAGATCTGTGATAGGCTAACTGAATCCATTAGAAAGAACGCTGAAGAATTAGGATTGGCGGTGACGGTTGCAGGTACACCTCCTGAGAGGCCGATGGTCTTCATTCAACCGAGATTCGATCCAAACGCGGATCCAAAAGCTTCATATGCATATTATCTCTCGATGACCAATGAAGGCATATGCCTCTTTGATAAACGGAGATTTGTACCATGCGCCAAACACTCCAACGAGGACCTGAAGAGAACAGACGATGCAGTCCGTAAATCCCTAGAGATACTTAAAGATGGAGATCTAGTTCCTACAGTGAAGTCGACCGCTCCTCCTTAAAGAGGGGTTACAGGTGAATCATGATGGATCATCCTGGAGTAACCGTTCATCCTGCATGGAGCCTACTAACCGGGATCCGCCTAAACCAAATAAGATCCGCCTAGAGAGATCCAAAAAGCATATACAGAAGCATACAAACAAACTCTAAGAGTTAAGGGTTCAACCTCCCAACCTTGAAGATAGAGCATCTTGGAGATCGTTAAAAATAAACCTTCATCCAATCCCCTTAAAGAGGAAAGAGAACGTTTAATTAGAGGCTGTGAACCTTCATAAGATGGCTGGAGAGATGGTATCTATTAATCCCTTCGCGGATCTTAAGCGGCAATGTAGAGACGCCTTAAGAGACGCCATTCTGAAGATTTACTCGGGAAGAACCCCATCAGATATCCCATTAAATATACCTCCAGATTTCAGATTCGGCCAATTAACTTCATCGATATGCTTTGAACTTTCAAAGGATATCAAAACTAAACCGTTAGAGATTGCTGAGAAGATATCTGAAGGGATAATGGATGAATTACATAGGTATAATCTTATAGAGAGGGTTAAGGCTGAGGGATCAGGATACATAAACTTTTATGCGAACTTCAAGGAACTGTCAGCCCTAGCCATAAACTCGGCTAGGAGATTAGATGATGAATATGGATATGTAAAGACCAATGAGCCTAAAATAATAATCGTTGAACATACAAGTGTTAATCCGGTACATCCGATCCATATAGGCCAGGCGAGGAACTCTGTACTCGGCGACTCCATAGCACGTATCCTAACAGCCAGAGGACATAAAGTCTCCAGACACTATTACATCGACGATGTTGGACGGCAGTCAGCATTAATAGCCTATGGATACGAGAAGCTTGGAAGGCCTAAACCAGAAGGAAAACCAGATCATTTCATAGGCATGATCTATTCGATAACCAGCTGCCTCGTAGAGATTCGGAGACTTAAAAAAGAGATAGAACGTAAAGAAGCGTTAGCAGACAGTGAAGAACTGAACCGTCTAAGGAAGAATCTGGATGAATGGATATCGGTAGCAGCTGAACTGGAAAGTAAATATCCTGAGAAATTTAATCACCTTCTAAAGGTTTTAAGTGAAGGAGATGTGGATCCAGAACATGAGATAGCGGAGCTAAACCAGAAATATGAGGCAGGCGATAGAGAAGCAAAGGAGTTAATCCGTGAAGTCTGTAAGATATGCCTAGAAGGATTCAAGGAGACCTTGGGGAGAGCCTCCATCTTCTTCGACTCATGGGATTGGGAGAGCGACTTTATCTGGAGCGGAGACGTTAAAAGATGCATAGAAAACCTGAAGAGAAAAGCATACGTTTACGAGAAGGATGGAGCATTAGAGTTTGACGGAGAGAAAGTTGCACAGGAACTGGGCCTAAAGGAGAAACTGGGCTTAAGAGAAGATTATGAGATTCCATCATTAACGCTTGTTAGAGCCGACGGAACAACACTCTATACAACAAGAGATATAGCGTATAGCATATGGAAGTTCAGTATAGCAGATAAAGTGATCAATGTCGTAGGTATGGAACAGACTTTGGCGCAGCTACAATTGAAGCTTGCATTGTATGCCCTTGGACACGTCAATGAAGCATCGAACCTTGTACATTTCGCATATAACCTTGTCAATTTACCTGGACACCGCATGTCAAGCCGCAGAGGTAGATATGTAACCTTCGATGAGGTCATGGATGAAGCTGCCAGAAGAGCATATAATGAAGTCTCCAAACGTTCCCCTGCAATGCCCGAAGAAGAGAAGAGATCAGTCTCAGAGGCAGTAGGCATAGGAGCCGTGAAATATGCATTAATCGAAACCGACCCCATTAAACCAGTAGTATTCACCTGGGACAGAGTGATAAACTTCGAGAAGAACAGTGCACCATATATTCAATATTCACATGCAAGGGCATGCAGCATAATCCGGAAGGCTCAAATAGAAGTTGGAGAAGACACAGATTACTCCCTTCTGAAAGAAAGATTAGAACATGAACTTGTCATGATGATAGCTCGCTTCCCAGAAGTATTTATAGATTCAGCTGACAACCTGAAGCCAAACGCGATAGCAGATTACACTCTCTCACTTGCAGACAAATTTAATGGGTTCTACGCGAGATACCCGGTCATCAAGGCTGACTCATCCGCTTTAAGTAGAGCACGGCTAGGACTTGTAGACGCTGTCAGGATAGTCTTAAGAAACTCACTGAATCTACTCGGCATAGAAGCGCTTGAAAGAATGTAGAGGACAGCCCTAAAAAGAGGAGAGAATAAACACGTTTTCACACAAACCACAACAAATAATATTCTACATTACCCAGCTCCCTCACACGTGAACAAACTATTCTTTTTGATAAGCCTCCAGCATTTAAGGATATCTTTGCGTCACCATCCTGACTTCCGTTAACTCTTGGTAGGAGCCCTTCCTTTCTCCTTTCATGAGAGGGCTTTCAAGGGTGACCAAGTAATACAAGAACAAATTCTTCAGATGACTCACTTTATGTTACAGCCACATTTACTGGTTTCCGGATGGTTGCAGATCATCTCCACACCCACAAACGAGGCCTCCCTGCTGATAAAACAGATAAGATTCTATAGGCCGCCTCTAGAATGATGGAACCTATAATAGGAAGAACCCCCATAAACAAGAGGGAATAAATAGAGAGTTGGATATACGTTTTTCGAGAGAGGGGAATCATTGGAAACCGTATCAGCTCCACATTCAACCATCTCTCCAGAACTAACTGAAAGAGAAAAAGAAAAGAAAACAACGAAAGAACTATGAGTGGAGGCTTAAGGAGGACATAGAGATCATGAGATTTAACACGTTTTACTGTTAATAACCACATTATACTGCATGGTACAATAGATGCGTAGATTAAACCTAAAAGAAAGACGGGGAAGCTGGGAAGCCACACTCCAGGATTAATCAACGCTAAGATGAAGCCTACAAGACCTATCAGAACGGCATCTCCAAACCATAATCGATATTGATTAGACTTTTCCCTTAGAAGCCCCGTCAATAGTTGCGCTGCAAACAATCCCTTCCCGGTTAAGCCGTACCTTCCAGCATCATCCTTCTCGACAAAACCGCTTAAAACTTTAAGGTGATAATTCATCTTTCCAGTACTCTCAATACCCAATATACTCATCAGATCCACATAGGAGAGTTTACCCCTCTCAAAGAGGGTAAGTATTATTCTCCGTCTGATAGGATGCTTAAGGATACCGTGTAAGACATTTACATCAACACTCAAAACCAGCCACCTAAGCCACCATCACAACAGCATATAGATAAAAAAGGAAAAAAGTATAGATAAGGATATTTGACTAAGAAGATAATCAATGATTTATCATTGGATAGATTAATTACCTACGTCAATCCGCAGCATAACAGATATCTTCTGATATATCTTCAGAAGCACCATCCCATTTTATTTAATAAGGTTGGGGGAGGGAGGGGGAAAGGCGACCCTGTCTAAAAATTAGACATAACCA
>WAQA01000080.1 GCA_015520475.1 Candidatus Bathyarchaeota archaeon
CAACAACTCAATATTAGGGTGCCTTATAACATCAACCATTCTAGGCGTCATTATACATGCGGCGCAGTCCAATGTTGGGAAGGTCTTGTCGAGCTGAGCCATCCTACCTCCTATGCTCGGCGACTTCTCAACAAGATAAACCTTGAATCCTCTATCTGCAAGGTCTAGCGAGGCCTGTATACCTGAGACTCCACCTCCAATAACTAGGACGGAACGCTCCTTCATGAATACTCCTCCCTCATAATCGATCCCTTAAAATATTGTTTAGCGGCACCCTATGCGATTTGATCTCAAGATCACCCAGT
Organism: Candidatus Bathyarchaeota archaeon; assembly: GCA_015520475.1. Lineage (GTDB taxonomy): Archaea > Thermoproteota > Bathyarchaeia > Bathyarchaeales > WAQA01 > WAQA01. Next base: position 306 of record WAQA01000080.1, read on the forward strand.
TTCATTCCCATAGCCAATCTAAGAAGTTCTATGAAATGCAAAACAGGAAGATTATAATCTTCCTTAAAACGTCTCTTAATCTCCAGTTGACCTAGATCCATCTCCAAAAAACAGAATGGACAGACCGTAACTATACAGTCCGCCCCGGAAGCTTTTATATGCATTAGCTTAAGCCTTGCCACCTGCCTGGCTAATTCATCATTTATACCTCTCAGCGGCCCTCCACAACACATCTCCTTGCGATCATAATCTACAACATCAGATCCAGTCGCCCTAACAAGCTCATCAAGCTCCTCCACTCCCCTCCTAAGCCCAAAATGGATTCTCTTAGGCTTAGAGAGATGGCAGCCAGGCTGAGTTGCAACTTTAAGCCCTACAAACGGTTCCCTAACGGAATCTTTTACTCTATCAACTCCAACATCCCGGTATAAGACATCGACAAGATGCTTCACCTCTATCTTTCCCTTAAACTCTTTATCTACTTCAGAGAGAATCGCATTCACGCGATCTCTAAGATCAGAGTCCTCCTTCAATATCTTATTCACCATCAAAAGAGACTCATAACAGTCATTGCATAATGTTAGGATATCCAGTCCCATCTCTTCAGCTATACAGAGATTCCTTGCCGCCAGAGCTATCCAGCTCATATAATCTAATGATTGAATGCTGAATGGAGCGCAGCAGTTCGTCCCTTGCATATCAATAAGCTCCACCCCTAACTCTGGCAGAACCTTCCTAACTGAAACCTCGTAGCTGATCTCCCTAGCCGGAATAAGACAACCAACATAAAAGGCGTACTTCATTCTTTCACAGTCCGTCTATAACCAATTATCCTATCAAGACCAGTCTTCTCCAATATCCTCTTAACATCTGCTATGCCTGTTGATTGCTCCTTAACCAAGCCGAGCTTCTCCCTCACGATAAGGCTACTTCTAGTTGGGTTTATCACACGCCCAGTACGGATGAGGCTTCTAGCTTGAAGGATTACGCCTCTAGGAACATTACCCTCCCTCACAGCAAGGTTTCTAATGGCGAACATCGCCTCTCCAACGTCACCTCCCTGAGGACACCTATCCAGACAGGTAAAACAGGAGAGACAGTACCATGGCAATCTACCTTTCACAACATCAGATCTCAACCCTAAAATGATCATCTCCATAAGCCGTCTCGGGTTGTGCTCCGCAGTTAGTCTAGCAACTGGACAACTGCTTGAACATCTCCCACATTGTATGCAGAGGAGGATGCCCTCTCCTCTCGGAGTATTTGCAACTTCATGCATAAAATCCGACTTTATGCTCAACCCAGCATCTCTTCCCCGATCAATTTTATGTTTAGGTGAGTATAAATTTTTCGGCAAGAATACAGCATTTTTGCTGTATATATGAGGGGAAAATGTAAAGTCAAAACTAAATAATCAAGGTTTCAGCAGCAACCATAATTCATAAATTCTTTAGGTCTCCGACGAGGCTTTCTTGGCTTCCTTCCTCATAAAGCTTGCAATGCAACGCCAGAACTCTCCGCCTTCAAACTCAAAACACTTCTTCAAAGCTGCCTCTATAGCCTGTTTCCGCACCTCATGCTCCGCGAGTACCATTATAGCCCTGTCAATCGTGGGAGCATCCAAGTGCATAGTTATCTCTTCAATCCTACGTCTCACAGCATCAGTTATAAAGTCGGCTATACTCACATAGCCGAGCTCAGGTCGATTCTTAATGATTTCCTCAATTAACTGAACTAAATCGCTTCTTACGCTTATTCTACGCCACCGCTCACTCATTAACCTTCCCGATGTAATTTTAGTAGATATTGTTTTAATACTTTGCGTTAAATCTAACTGGAGGAGAGAGCAGAACCCAGGATTTGACACTCTCCACGACTGAAGTTGGGGGTTCGTCGCCCTTTGAAGACGTATTCCAGCCCCTTTCAGGCCGTGTCAAGGCAACCCTGCTCATACCATCGTTTAAATTTGTCTGAAAAAGCAGACTTTAAGCAAATTGTTGGCGGAGAATGAGCAAAATAGTGATTAGAGAATAATCACATTGACCGATTTTTAATCTTAGAGATTATGTGGTTGATTTATTATGTCTTTACTATATATGCGATCAAGCCGATTCTTAGATATCCTCTTAGCTAGTTCTGTTTAGGTTTCCTCTTCAATTAGGTTAACAAAGGATTTATTTCTGAAGTGTCTATCTCCTGTCAAGAGATGAGTATTCTTGTCCACATATGAGTATATTATGCCATCGATTAGATGTAGTCCTTCTCTCTCCGCCGTCTCTCCGGCTTCCACGGCATTATTTTCGTCAAGGCTCAAAATAAGGCTACGTTCTTTAATAAATTCTAGGATTTTCATCCTTTTATCTCTGGGTACTCTTTTTCTTTTCAGTATTCTGCTAATCTCTGCTAAGACAATGGAAGGAGTATATAATTC
>WAQA01000081.1 GCA_015520475.1 Candidatus Bathyarchaeota archaeon
CCATATCGTCGGAACTTATATATGAATCTTCAGAGATTCCAGAGCTAATATACGAAACTTACAGTTTTGAATCTATGCCAGGAATTCAGCTACACTCGATACCCGGGGCAACTGTATGGGTTAGAGTGGAGATAGGAAACTACTTATTCTATACTCAGAAGTACAGATACTTAGATATCGATTATAATCCAACGACTGATTGGGCCTCAAGTGGAGACAAAATAACAAAGTCTAGATCCGGATGGACAAGTACAAAAGTATCTGGTGGAACAAAGCAATTCATCGAGGTCTGGGTTAAATATAGATATGAACTTTGGGGGATATATTACAACCCAAACTATGTATGGTACCAGGAGATAGTCTCTCCAGTCTGGTTTGATGGAGTACCAGGAAAATATTCAATTTCATGTAGCCTCTGCGGAGGAGAACCGACGGGTAATACTGCGCCTTATGCTAATGGTACAGTGACGCCGCCTGTAACTGTGATCCTAGGTGAAGGAGTTGAGGCGATAGAGAAGTATGGGATCAAGGTGGGGTTCAGCGTAACCTACGGTGACATTACAGTCTATGTGGAATTATGGAAGGAGATACAGACCGGTGAATCAGCTTATCCACCGAAGCTATATGTAGACTGGGATACATGGGTTAAGGACTACTTGATCCTCTTCGATGGTAATAGCGGCTGGAAGATTGTACATCTAAGCTGGAGTGATACCCCACCGTAAAGAGTAACGTTCGAAAATGGAGGATCTCCTGTTACGCCTAGGAAATCTTTAATTTCGTTAAAGTTTTGTCACTCCAAGTGACAATATATTGTGACAAGGCTGTATTCACCGATTTTCCAGAGACTGGGGGAGAAAGCCGATGAATATGGGACAAAGATCGAAGAAGTAAACGAGTACGAAACGTCGTGTTCGAGTGTGAGAGAAATTGTGGGAGGAGTAGATCATTCAAGTGCCTGGACTGCGGATTGCAGGTCCATAGAGATGTGATGGGGGTGTTGAGTATGGCTACTTCCACCGTAGAGGAGCGCTATCGGGCGGCGATGTGCCTCTGCTTCGAGGATGGGATGGATGTGGGTGGAAGCCTAGGAGGGCTATGAACATCCTAGAAGCGAGAATTCCTCACTTAAGTTGGGGGTGTCGGTTGATGATTATGGTCTGTGATATGTCACCATTCTACTCCTAGATGCTCCCTCATCTTCTTCTTCAGTATCTCTATTAGTTCTGGATCGTTCCTCCTATATCTGTCTGGTATACCTAGAACTATGATCTTCTCTTTAGCTTCTGGAGAGATGCCTAAGATCACATCTCTATGCTCTTCCTCCATCACAAAGATTAAGTCAGCCCACTCTATTAATTCTCTTGAAACTCTTCTTTTTGCATGTATCCATGTGCCTGCGGACTTCACCTTGAAACCTTCCTTCCCTCTTAGGAGGAACTCGGCGGTTGGGCTTCTGTCGATATTTCCTGTACAGACGAAGAGAACTTTTTTAGTCAATCTTGATTACCTTCATAAGCTATGATTGGAATGTTCTTTGAATTCCATCTTTTAATTTTTTCTGTTCTGGCTCCAATGGTGATTTGGGCGTTGAACTGCTGCTTAATCGTGGATGTGGCAGAAGTAGCGTCTCAATCATCCGGAGAAGTTATCAACGCTTCAATATGTCGGGGCTGGTGGAGGCTTCCATAAACTTGTTATATCCTTTTTATGGATCCTCTCTCTTTAAGTCAGGATATTTCTCTCTAATCTTCTCATCAGCTATCTTTGCGATTAACGCGTTGGATATCAATACATGTTTTACGTCTAATAGTTTAGCTAGATCTGCTGGTTTCTGGTCGCATGTTACAAGTAATAGGTTATGCTTCTTTGCGTATTCAACTACCTCTCTGTCCTTGGATCCTTGTAGGCCTGCCTCCTGAACCGTTATGACCTTCCATCCTAGTGTTTCGAAGTATTCTTTGAGGCCGGCATACATCTCATCGAGTAGGATCCTCAACTATGGATCACCTTCCACATGTTTTTGGATGTGTTGACAGAGAGTAAGGAGCTTTCTTCTCTTTTTAATTGTTTTCTTTTTTGGCGTTATCTTTATATGGATGGATGAGCCATCCAATATAAGAGGTTAAATGCCGCCGAAAACAAAACTCTCAACAGAAGAATTAAGCTTCATTGGAGTTATGACCAGCCTCTCCGTTGCCACTAACTATCTAATGTTAAGCTTAACCAATGTTAAGCTTATGGATCTCTTCGTCTTTGTTTCTGGGTATCTGAGGGGTCCTCTTGTAGGTGTTCTGGTCGGCTGTTTCACCTGGCTCATTTATGGCACCTTAAACCCTTATGGCTTCTCCCTTCCGATTCTTATTGCAACTATGAGCGGTGAGAGCATCTATGGTATTATTGGAGGTTTATCGTCTCATTTTAGGATCTTCGGCGATTTTGGTTTCTCATCCTCTTTTAAGGGTGATGTTTGGTCATTAAATTTTAAATTTGCTATTTTAGGTTTCTTCTGCACGTTCATTTATGATCTATACACGAATATTATTTCTGGTCTTGTTTCAGGCCTCCCGATAGTTGCCGCTTTAATTTTAGGTATCCCTTTCTCTCTAATCCACGAAGTATCTAATCTCATCCTCTTCTTCTTTGGAGCCTCTATTCTGATCGGTGCCATTCACAGGTTTACATCTAAGAAGGAGGTGAGTATGTATGGTTAGGAGGAGTGTTTGGGTTTGGGTTTCAGCTGGTCTCCTCTGTCTTCTGGCAGTGTCGTTCTATGCTAGCGTGTACTATTATATGGAGTATACAAAGTATCAGGGACTATATAGGGAAGCCTTGAGCGAGCTGAAGAAGTACTCTAAGTATATCTTCGTGGATATCTTGATCGATTATGGCAATGGAACTAGGGTATGGTATAATGGCACATTGGTTCCTAGAGGGTACAGTCTCTTTGATGCTACGAGGGTGATTGCTGAGGTCCAGTATAAGAGGTATTCATGGGGCGTATTTATAACGGAGATCAATGGGGTTAGTGGGGATAAAACCCATGCGTGGCTCTGGTATCAATGGAATTCGACGAGCGGCAAGTGGGAGA
>WAQA01000082.1 GCA_015520475.1 Candidatus Bathyarchaeota archaeon
ATCAATATCTAGTTCTTTAAATATACGAAGTAAACATTCTTTCTGCCATTTCCTGAGGGTCTTATAGCCTGCAAGATCCTTCACTCGATCCAGGATTTCGGCGCTACTAGTCCACATCCATCATGACACCTCACTACGGCAAACTTCTCCTTAACTCTTATAACTACGGACTCTTCTTTATACAATGTAAATCTACGTTCTCTAAACTTCTTCAAAGGGACAAGAAACATAGCCTTCTTGTCGCCCATCCTGCTATATTTAAACTCACGTGAATTAAAGCCATGCATCAATCTCGAACATACATTATCGTTTAAATAATTTCCTATCAAAATGGTATAAGGAAGCATGAGATAAATTCCCTCAACTTTGCTTCTCAGCCAGTCAGCAGGGACGTAAGTGTTAATCTCACCCTCAGATCCAATAGGGGTCCATTTTAAACTACCTATATCTATAACAGAGATCATAGACTCCGTACTACCAATCCTATCACATCCCATAAGAGATGCTTTAATTTCATCTAAACCAACTTTGACGCTATCGAGATATTTTTCAAGTCTATTAACAACCTCGTCCCATATGACCAGATAATAGAGGTAGATATCACAGGTAAATGACGTATCTAGACTTACCACATCAACTTCCCTTAGCTTACTGCCTATATCAGGTATTTCAATCAGGGGTCTAATCCTCCATGTAACTGCCTTCTTCGTAAGCGGCGAGAAAAGCCTACATACACCTATACTGCCGCATTCGACAGCCCACATAGTTATATCAGCTGCTCTATTACCTTTAAGAGGCTCCTCAGGTTTTACACCATTTGATTCAAGTAAAGCTCTAGCTAGCAATGAGAGTATTGTTCTAGGAGGAGGTAACAGAAAACCTGAGTAAATGCCGCCTGCTAATGGGTCTCTAACTGAGAAGAGGCAGGTTCTAATCACCAATCTAATGAGTTCAATGTATCCTTTCAAGCTCATCAGCTACCCTTTCTAACCTAAAAGGAACTCTTCTGCTTGCATGAGGACATCCAAAGGCCTACTTACCCTCTCTATATCGAGCCCATATGTTTCGCTAGGTCTAACACCATAGGTATAGACCCTCACATTAGCCTTCGTTAAGTCTCTATAGCTAGAGAAAATCTTTAAGGTGTCATTAACATAATTGTCGTACATCGGATGGACGGGGACCGGGATACTTACTGGAGAGTTCTTAACGATAACTAACATGACTTCAAGAGTTTTATACGCAGGTAGCGCCTTAGCCATGGACGCCCCCATAACTGAACCTATCAGAGGTGCATAAGACCTTATGATCGCCCTTTGTCTCTTACTCTTTTCATTACCATCAATAACTCTTTCGCCTGATCCAGTAATGGGAACTCCCACCAGCTCCAGATTTGCAAGTGAAACGAAACCAAAAACACCATTGCCATACCCCCTAGGATAAGGCATCTGCAGCTGTTTAGCATCTTCAGATAGGTTTTCGGGTATATTGGGTATGACTCGGGTATGTTGTACAACTGTAAACATTGTCGGATCCTCTAGTTCGCTTAAAATGGATGGAAGGAGCCAAGAGAACTTAACCAACGACTCACGCCTTAACGGAGGATCTGGTCTTAAGAATCCATGTATGTCCTCACCAGCACAAGAACTAATTATATCACCCTCACTGCCTTGCTGTACATGCTGATAGTATCTTTCGAGTTCTTTATTGTTTTCGCTCACACCAAGTATTCTAGCCAAATCACTCTTCGGGATTCTTTTTGACGGCATTCTTATAGCTATCCCTCTCTTGCAGAAGGGACACAGTTTACCTCCATCCCTTCTTAGGTATTCCACCATCGTAGTGAAATGGTAGTGCTTTAACATTACACCACTCACTGCGACGGCCTCCTCCACTACTTTATACCCGTCATTTATTTTATAGACTAGGGGCACTCGTCTTATTTCCTCTGCCCTTTCAGTGTTAAGGCTATGCATGTTAATCATCAGCTTAGCGACCAGAGCTAATTGCCCCGCCATACCTAACTCCCACCCTTAAGCTTTTCAAAACATAAATCACAAGGCGCGCTAGCCCTAGCGAGTAAGGCCATAATCAGCTCCTTGCCGTACTTACTAAACAGCCTCTGCACTTCTCTTACATCATCTTGGCTTGGTAATTTTCCTCTTCTTGATAGTTTTTCCCACCACTTCTTGAAGTCTTCGCTTCCCTTCTCCCTCCGAATAGTGTCTAAGACTATGGAGATTACGCCGTTAAACTTCTCATGATCTTTCTCCTTAACCCCCACCCTGAGAGTATGAAAGACTTGTATGTTGTTAGCATGGTGAGTGACGAAGTGTATAGCGTTAGCGAGATTGCGCACAGGCTCGGAGTCAACGTACTTAGGGATCTCACCTTCAGATGGGCTCACGGGCATAGATATATTTCGCAATTAATAATAAACTTTTCTTAAGAATAGTCAAGTTTTATTTAAATATATATTCACAGAATCCGCTCTTTTCTGATGGGTTCCGAATCTCATGTAGAGATTTGAAAGAGTCCCGGTATAGAGTTTATAGATAAAATATTTATAAGTCTATATCTATAGTTTTATAGCATGCCAACTACGATTCAGGTTAGGGAGGATACTCGCAGGCTTCTTGACAGGTTGAAGCGTGAGATGGGTGCCTCAAGTTACGATGAAGTGATCAAAAGGCTTGCCAGGAGGATGGCCGGTGTCCCAGGCTCGCTCTTTGGCTCATGTAGGGGCTCTATGCCATTCATAAGGGAGTGGGAAGAGGAGCATGTCTCGTAGGGGTCGATACATTATAGACACCTATGCCTGGGTTGAGTATCTTATCGGCTCTAGGGCAGGAGCTAGGGCGAAGCAGTACATAGAGAGCGGGAGCGCGATCACGCCATCAATAGTACTGACGGAGTTATGTAAGTGGTTCCTACGCGAGATAGAGGCTGGGCGTAGACAGGAGTATGAGATGCGTCAAACAATGTCATTTATAGAGCTCACTACTGAGGTGCTGCCCCTCGACAAATCTTTAGCCATCAAGTCTGGTGAGATAGACTTCCTGATGAAGAAGAGAGTCAAGGGCTGGCCGATAGCAGACTCAATAATCTATGCAACAGCAAAGGAGCATGCGGCAAAAATAATAACCGGAGACCCGCACTTCAAAGGATTAGAAGACGTAATCTTCATAGAATAGAGATAAAGACTAAGGCGGCATAAGTAATTTCGAGTCCTTGTAACCCTCCCACCAGCAAGAACGGTATGCGTAGCTTTCGCTAACAGAGAAGAAATAAGTCTGGAGAATTAGGTGAAGAGACCATGTTAAAAGCAGCTAAGACACGGTAGTATGGGA
>WAQA01000083.1 GCA_015520475.1 Candidatus Bathyarchaeota archaeon
AGCCTAAACCAACAAACAGAATAGAAATAAAAAATTATTTAAATGTGAAGTCTAATTACTAAAGGAAGAGATGATAATTATGGGGATGAAGGAGATTCTAGATAAGATTAAAGATGCAATAGTTAACTTGGATATAGATTCTATTCCTAAGCTCTGCCTCGAAGCCATAAACGAGAATATACCACCCTACGACATAGTTATGAATGGAATGGCAAAGGGAATGGAGATCGTCGGGCAGAAATACGAGAATAACGAGTACTTCCTAGCGGAGCTGATCATGGCTGGAGAGACGATGAAGGAGGGAATGAAGGTTCTGGAGCCATACCTAAAATCAGGTGAACTGAAGAAGGTTGGAAAGGTTGTTATAGGAACCGTAAAGGGAGACCTCCACGACATAGGCAAGAACGTCGTTGTAACCCTGCTAAGCGCGGCTGGATTCGACGTGATAGACCTAGGCGTAGACGTACCACCTGAAAAGTTCGTTCAGGCAGTGAAGGAGCATAAGCCAGACATAGTTGCCATGTCAGCATTACTCACAACAACAATGGTTGAGATGGAATCCGTAATCAAAGCCCTGAAAGAGGCAGGCTTAAGAGACAACGTCAAAATAATAATTGGAGGAGCACCTATAACGAAGGAATTCGCTGAGAAGATAGGTGCAGATGCAGCTGCAAGAGACGCTGTTGAAGGAGTAAACATCTGCAAGTCATGGGTTAAAGGATAAAATCCCCTACCTGAAATATTTTAGGAGATCATCCCCCCTAGACCTTTTAATAACCTCCACACATCTTTTAGGATCCAACTGCTTAAAGTCTAGACCTAACACTGTTAATAGGCGTTGAACGCCCTTAGCTATGCCAGGTGCAACCAGTATCCCCCTAACATCCCGGTTAGTAGACGCCTTAATAGACTCCACGTACCTGGCAAGTTGCAGGGCAGCCTCCTTACCAGCAGTTCTCCTCTTAATCTCTATAACAACTATCCGTCCCTCCTTATCGATGCCATATACATCCACAAATCCAGGATCAACCTTCTTCTCATAACTTATCATCCTCAAGCCATCCTCGATCAATGATGGCTGGGCAAGGATAGCCCTCTGCATATCCTCCTCACTAGCATATAATGAGAACTCTCCATGATCAGTCAGGTTCAAAACGGAGACGAAGTAGACCTCATCGAAGAATATGTTAAGGGTCTCCCTAGGCCTCCTCCTCACAGACTTTATCCTAAGAACCATGCTGCATCCAGAAGCTTCTCTGCGATCTGATGATTGGTAAGGACCTGCCTCAACATGATATGCAACCTCCCCTCCAGGCATCCAATTAACAGGTTCATATCCTCTTGGACGATGAATAAGTAAGGCTCCATCCTCCTTTATCATAATTATCCGCTCACCCCTCCCCAACCTTGAACTTGCACGTCCGAGATAATCAACCCAGCATCTCCCAACAATCAAGACAGCCCTCCTCTTCCTAACAGCATCCATGATCATGTCGGCTGCCCTCTCCAGATCAGGGTTCTGAGCCGACTCAACCTTCAACCCATCCACCCTCCCAAAGATATTACTATAAAAGAACATAACATTTACCATGGGGAGGATATACTCTGCAGGGGGAAGAGCCTGGAAGACCATGGAAACAACAACCTTTATCTTATAACCGGAGAGCATTCTATTTTGGAGATGCCTATCCAAGATGGATGGCGGATAAAACGTGACGTAAAAGAGCACTATGATAAACTGGCCGATACATATGATGATCTATATGGTGAGGAGCAGAAGGCGAAGATAGAATCAGCGCTTAACCTGATAAGCTCAAGAAGGTTCGATGCTGCAGTAGATGTTGGATGCGGCACAGGCTTACTCTTCAACTCCATAAAGGATAGAAGCACAATCATTATAGGGGTTGACATATCCCGTAAACTTTTGAGGAGAGCCCATGAGAAGACCAGGAATAAATCAAATATAATGTTGATCAATGCGGATGCGGATCATCTACCCTTCAAAGAGGAGACCTTCGACATGATCTTCATGATCACAGTTCTACAGAACCTTCCAGATTACATCTCAACATTGAAGGAGATCTCCAGAGTATCAAGGAGGAACGGTTTAATCCTCCTAACAGGACTGAAGAGATCATTCGAGAAGAGAGAATTCTACAATCTACTGGTTGAGAGCGGCATGGAGATACTGCATTTCATCGACGACGAGAACCTCCTAGACTACATCTCAGTAGCAAGGAGAAAGTAACGTATATAAGTAGCTCTTACACTTGTCTTTTTTGGTGAGGATGTTATGCCGACGCATGGAAGCCTATCAAAGGCAGGTAAAGTAAGATCTCAAACGCCTAAGATAGAGCCTATTCCAAAGAAGGCTAAACCGCCTAGGATACGCTGCAGAAGAAACTTCGAGAAAAGGATTATACTACAACGGAAACCTGGACAGAACTGGATCTAAACATGTAAATTATTTGATGGAGAACATCTCCCCAGCAACCCATTTTATTATATAAGTAACTGCCTGAAGAGTTAAGATTATTAATTTAAAGGTTAAGGTTCTACAGTGGATAATCTAGACTATAGGTTCAGGTATCCAAGGCAATGATAAATGTTGAAGAACGCCTAGAAGACTTCTTGAAGGTGCAGAATAGAATCTCGAAGATGATAATCTTAGAGGATAGATTTTACAGGCCCATAAGGACGGTTACAGGATTCGACGTAGCATACTCCAATGGAGATGCCGTAGCAGCCTCAGTCACTATGGACTTTAAAAGCCACAGGGTACTTGAGGAGAGGGCTGAGAGGGTGAAGACGGTCTTCCCATACATACCAACCCTCCTAAGCTTCCGTGAAGGCCCAATAATAATGAGGATGTTTAGGAGGTTAAGGTTGAAGCCTGACGTGTTACTTGTGAACTCTCATGGACTGGCCCATCCACGCCTCTGCGGATGCGCCTCATACATAGGTGTTCTCCTAAACAAGCCTACGATAGGAGTTGCAAGGAGCAGATTATGCGGGGTACATGAGGAGCCTGAGAGGGTTGGGGAGTGGAGGCCTCTCAGATATGGGGGGAGAATGGTGGGCGCCGCCCTCCTCTCCAAGAAGGGATGCAGACCAATCTTCATATCTCCAGGACACCTCATAACATTGGAGACCGCTATAAAGGTTGTGAAGAGCCTAATAGAAGGGCATAAGATGCCTGAACCATTACTGAGAGCCCATAGACTGGCTGAGGAGACTAAAAGGTTAAGGTTGACGGGTCATTAGTGGATCTCAGCCCTCACCCCCAAGAAGACGGGACCCGCTATATTAATCTTCTTCCTTGCACCCGTTATATATCTACGTGCAACATCACTTATCCTTATATTCACGTCCCTTGGGGATCTAGCCATCCTCACGCGGATATTCACTTCCCCCTCCCCCCTCCTCACAGCCTCCTCAATCCTATAAGCCGCCAGAGAAGCTACTCCTCCAAGATAATCCAGGCCTGTAGGGACACCTCTACTCCTAACAGTATTTACGAGCTCAGAGTTCTCCATTCCCTCCAATGGAACCCCATAAACGTTACCGTCATAAACGAATATCTGATTCTTGGAGGCTGCCCCTAAAAGTTTAGCTCCCCTCTCACCCTCATAAATGTATACTTTGACGTGTCTATTGAGGAGTCTCCCATCATAAACGAGGAACTCGCATGGTCCGGTGGAATCTGCATATTTAAGCGCATATGAGATTATCCGATCCCTGATCCTCCGTCCCTCATCGGTTTCAGGTGTAAGATCATATCTTATTCTCTCAGCAATCTCCAGATCTGAGAGTTCCAGGTCCATGTAGAACTGTGGATAGACAAGTCTACGTACATCAGCGCCTCCATGAATCACCAATGCTACACGTTCAATCCCTATCCCAACATTCAAGACTGGATATTGAATATCATATCTCGCCAGGGCTATAGGATTATACAATCCATAATTAACAACCTCAATCCATCTCCCAGTCCCTCTATTGAAGACGTATCCCTCAAACTCTGTTCCAGGAGTATAATACTTCGAGGTTACCTTCTTCCTCTCGAAACGTATATCCTTCAACCCTAACTGTTCGAATACAGCCTCTGATATTTCACGGCCCAAATCAACATCTACATCCCCATCCATAACAACGCAGCTCGCTGCATGATGAACCTTCAGGTGGGTGGCGTCCTCCCTCTGCTCCCTACGGAAACGAACATCGACAGTGAACAGTTTAAGCGGTGGATCAAATCTTTTCTGGAGAGACTGCAGCGTCGGGAACCATGCCGTTGTGATGTGGGAGCGGAGGGTGAGGGTTGTAGCTTCAGGCCTCAACGAAGTGAACTCCGGGAAGACCTCTGAGAGTATACGCATAGCCTTCACATCTGGAACCTCAAGCGCCTCAGAGAACTCCTCTATTAAATCGTCTGATTGAACCTCCCCCTTCTTATATCTCCTCAGAACATTCTGTAGCTTAGAGATCTTCTCCTCAGAGAGCTCTACTCCAAACCTCTCAATCTCCCTGCATTTCGCATTGCTTAGGCCGATGTCAGGCCTCGGCAGAACAGCCAAGTAATAGCATCTATCAAGTATTATTGGAGCTTCAGGTCCATACTGCTTATACACTTCACTCTCATCAAGGATTATGGGGTTGGATACTTCGGTGAATCCGAGATCAATGAAGATTCTACGCATCCTCTCCATCAAATCAAAGATTGGATGGGAGGATCCCTCATCTCCAACCCTTATCTCCAGTCTCCTCTTAGGTTTAGGGAGTAGGCTGGCGCTCTCCCTCCAGACGGCTTCGAAGCCTTCCCTCTCAACACGCTCCAGTATCCTCTTCGAATCAATCTTCCCAGTCATTCTTCCTCCTCCACAAATATGGAATCAAATAATTAAAGGTTTCACCTTCCATATGAGAGGCTGAAAATTGAACAGCCAATATTCCATACTTTTATTTGAAAGATATTCTAGAATATTATTCCAACATGACTGTTCTTCTAGGCTGGTGGTGGAAGAGTTTGGATCTTGAGGGGAGAGACATAATCTCGATAAGGGAGTTGACACGTGAAGAGATCGACTGGATACTTAAGACGGCTGATTCGATGGAGCCGATAGCGAAGAAGGGATCAGACATGCTTAAGGGGAAGATATTGGCGACGCTCTTCTTCGAGCCGAGTACAAGAACGAAATTGAGCTTTGAAACGGCCATGTTAAAGCTTGGAGGGGAAACCATAGGCTTCGCTGAGCCTGAAGCAGCATCCATAAAGAAGGGGGAGAGCCTTGCAGATACAATCAGAGTAATACAGAACTACTCAGACGTTATAGTTCTCCGCCATCCACTGGAGGGAGCCGCTAGATTCGCAGCTGAATACGCTGAGATACCAATCATAAATGCTGGGTCAGGATCTGAGGAGCATCCAACACAGGCCCTCCTAGACCTCTACACGATCAGGAGGGAGAAGGGTGGAATAGACGGTTTAAACATAGCGCTTGTAGGGGATCTACGGTATGGCCGTACAGTCCATTCACTGGCATATGCACTATCCCTCTATAATGTGAAGTTATATCTTGTATCCCCATCCCTCCTGAGGATGAGGAGGGAGGTTATAGAGGATATAAAGGGGAAGATCGAGGTTATTGAAGGGTTAGGGTTGGAGGAGGTTATACCTGACGTAGACGTCCTCTACGTTACAAGGATACAGAAGGAACGTTTCCCAGACCTCTCAGAATACGCTAAGGTTAAAGGGTCATACATGATAAACCTCGACGTCTTAAAGGGGGCTAAGGATGACATGATAATTCTACATCCCCTCCCAAGAGTTGATGAGGTAGCCGTTGAGGTGGACTCAACCCCATACGCCAAATACTTCAAGCAGGTTTGGTACGGCGTCATCGTGAGGATGGCTATCCTCGCCCTGATTCTAGGAGCAGTAAAATAGCTCAGGGAACCATTCGAATATGGAAGGTCTACGACTTCCCCTTAGAGATCGATAATAGAAGAAGCCTCTTACTTACTTCACGTATGAACCTTCCATCTACATAATATTTCATGTTTACCTCCTGCTTGACTACTCCAACCTCGCTTGATATCCAGATGAAGCCGCTGCTTACAACAGTTATATTCTTCCCATCCATTATGAGGGACTCAACATCCTCAGCTCTGATCTTAGCTGAGAAGTAACTCTTATTGTTTCCTGCGAGCACATATACGAGATCCTCAACAATCCTGCTCCCCCTTATAGATCCATTATACTCCTCATTGGTCACGTTGATCATCACAATGTAGATGCTCCTATAATTCCAGCTCTTCCCAACGGTTAGGGGGAACGGAGGCGCCGGGATTGGAGGTTTATATATGATTGATCCTCTACTTGTCTCCAGCCCATATAATCCTCCCTTATTATCGAAGAAGTATATGCTTGTCTGATTCAATCTTTCAACCTTAACTTTATACTTGCTTATCTTTGACCATCTGACGAGATGCTTCTGCCCATCAACCCATTCACTATAATTCTTCTCTGTTCCAACTGGGAGGTTCGGCTTCCCTATCGCCGGCTTCTCCTTCCCCTCCAAGGTTAGATTCGCAGCCTTCACCGACAATATCAGATTTGCAAGGTTCACTATGAGTTTATAGTTGTCCTCAACGTAGCAGTATGGTTCAGACAGGAACGTTAAGTCTCCGAAGGCTATAACCCTCCCGCTTCCAATCTTTGTTGAGGCTATAACGGCATATCTACCTGTCTTCTCAGCCGTTGAGGAGAAGGTGTCAGGGGAGGTCCAAGCTAACCCATTATTCTTGGAGTATATATGTGTAGCCGTGAACATCACGATTGACTTAAGATTCCATGTTAAACTGTCATTCTTAAAGTCTGTAATGTAGATGTTACGGTACATCCCGAAGTTCCTCTTCTCATCATATAAGTATCCGCTTGCATATAGGAGGCCGAACCGTGAAGCAAGCGAGTTTATAGGGGCGAAGAGCCTAGAGATATCAATATATTCATATGCTGGATCGTAGAAGAGCAGCAGTAAACCGCCGGCCTCCACGAACCTACCTATCTGATCAACCTCCTCTGAAGAGTAGAAGCTTGTAGGTGACGCTATGATCAGGCATGTAGCATTCGGTAACGCCTCCTTCAAATCAGCCCATTCAGTAATGAATCTGAGGTTAACCCCTTTCTTCACCAGTTCACTTGCAAGTACGTTGAGATTTAACCATGAGATCTTATTTCCATGGGACATGTCAACGATGACCGTTCCATTACTAGGGGGCATGATAGGCTTCCCTTCCTTAACGCCTGAGAAGTTACCTGTAAAGGCTGTAGGCGGCAGATAAAGATAGTATATGGAGGGGACAGGATGGAGAGATCTGATCTTCTCGATTGTAAGATCCTTCCAGCTCCACTCAGACCTGAAGAGGCTTGAGGTTGTATTCGATGTTGACCGCTGCCCCCGCTGTAACGTAACATCAACCACCCTATAACTTGTTAAGCCTGCCATCTCAGCGGCTATGGAGGTGGCGTTCTGTAATGATCCAATCCCATCAGCCAAACCGTTCTTTACTGCTTCCACTCCAAGATATATCTTCCCTCTCCTCAGCTCGGTCTGGGAGAGTTTAAGCCTTCCCTCCCTACCCTTCATAACGGCTGAAACGAAATTGTCTAGGGCGCGGCTTAGATTGAATGGGAAGAGAAGCCTTGAGAAGCCTGTAACCTTATATGCTCCAGTCTCAAGAATCATCTCGGATGGGATGAGTATAGGAGGCTCTATCCCTATAACGCCTATATTACCTATATATGATGTTGGATGGACGATTATGTATTTTGCTGCTACTGCAATGTAGTATCCGCCTGAGAGGGCCATGGTAGCCATAGCCACAAGCGGCTTCTTCTTGGAGAGCACTAGGAGATCAAGGTATATCTCCTCTATTAGATCCGCATATCCTCCTGGAGAATCAATCAGTAAAACAACAGCCTTTATACTGTCATTCTCTATAGCCTCATTTATCAGGTTGACGTACTCCTCGGCTGTTGAGGACGTTAATATCGGCCCCTCAATCCTAACGATGCCTACCAATCCATGCTTAACCCTTACTTCACCGAAGAAGTATATGTATCCAAGAGCAGAGGATAACAGTATAATGGTGATCAATATAACTGCGATATCCCTCTTCCCAAGTATTGAGCGGAACATCTTAGCTGGGTGACGCCTACCTAACGATTCATCCTTCACTTCCATCATGGAATCACCCATAAAAGATAGATGCTTCCATCAATCCAGCCCTGCCACTTCTATGATGTATATGAGGATACTTTAATCTTTCCGTGCCGTCTCCTCCGATGATCCTGTGGACGTCGAGTTATTACTCGGTTATCTTTGAGGCTTGCCTTCCACCCACACCCCAATTCTCCCTTGGAACATCCTGGATTATCACTGAGACCGCTGATTTAGGTATCCCCTCCTCAGCGAAGACCTCGGTAATCCTATCGATTATCCTCTCCTTAAACTCTTCACTCCTCCCACTCCACATGTAAATGATTACTACCGGCAAATCCTCCACCTAAAACTTTTATCTTCTCCTTTAATCTCAGAGATAGTTGATGCTATACATAATATTTACTACTGGAAGATGTAATCTGAAGTGTAAGTATTGTGGCGGGAGCTTCTCTCCTGAGAGGGTGCCATGGAAGCCTAAGTACTCAGCGGATGATCTGATAAGGTTCCTCTCAGGAGATCCTGATCCCATAATAGCATTCTACGGTGGAGAACCCCTCATAAACGTTGATTTAATAGGGGAGGTTATGGATCGCCTTCCAGATGCAAGGTTCGTTATACAGTCCAACGCCACGTTAACGTGGAGGCTGAAGCCTGAGTACTGGTTAAAGTTCAACGCTGTCCTCCTCTCAATCGATGGGAGGATGGAGGTAACAGACTTCTATAGGGGTTCAGGGGTTTATCGGAGGGTTATCGAATCGGCTGAGTGGCTTAGGAGGATAGGGTTCAAGGGAGACCTGATTGCAAGGATGACAGTATCCGAGATCAGCGACTTATTCCTTGAGGTCAACCATCTCCTATCATTAGGCATATTCGATCATATACATTGGCAACTGGATGTTATATGGAGTGATCGCTGGAGAAGATTTGATCATTGGTGTAGGGAATCCTATATTCCAGGAATAGACAGGCTTGTCTCATTATGGATTAGGAGGGCTGAGGAGGGTATGCTTCTTGGAATAGCGCCTTTCCAAGGGGTGATGAAGGCGATTATCGGAGGGAGTATCGGCTCTCCACCATGCGGATCCGGAGTTAACTCAATCTCCATATTAACTGATGGATCGATAGTAGCATGTCCAATAGCCGTGGATGTTGAGTGGGCTAGGCTGGGCAGCATCTTCGAGAATGATTGGAGGGAAACAGTTAATCGGATACGTATAGGGGATGACTGTAGATCATGCATGTACTTTAAGTATTGCGGTGGCAGATGCCTCTATGCATATAAGGAGAGGCTCTGGGGAGAATCTGGATTCAGAAGCATATGCAGACTTACAATCCATATGATCAAGAGGTTGATGGAGGTGAAGGATAAGATTCTCCATCTAATAGATAAAGGAATCATCAACATCGAGGATCTAGCATATCCCAAATTCAATAATACCGTTGAGATAATACCTTGAAGGCTCCATTTAACTGTAGAATCTCGGCCTCCGAGAGAGCTTCTTCGGTAATGGTAGAGGCTTGAACGGTTTACCGTTCACCTTCACCCTCAACTCTTCAATGAGCTCCTCAAGCCTCATCCTCCTCAATCTTCCAGGCTCACCTGGCCTTCCAAGGCTTCTATCACGAACCGTTAAGATGTCTGATTCAACCTCCCTCTCACCTACAACGATTATGTATGGTATCCATTCCATCTCAGCCTCCCTAACCTTCTTCTGTAGGGTTAACTGCCTATCATCCCAGTCAACCCTAACATTGTATCCTTCAATCTTCTCAACCAGGTTCTCAGCATACTCGTAGAAGCGTTCTGAGACCGGGATAACCCTCACCTGAACAGGTGAGAGCCATAATGGAAGCATTGGAGGTTTACCCCTACCCATATCCATATATGCCTTCTCAAGGAGGGCGTAGATGTCTCTCTCGATGGCTCCGCTTGGGGAGCAGTGAAGTATCAGCGGATACCTCCTCTCACCGTCACTGCCAACATATGTTATACCATACCTCTTAGCGTTCTCTATGTCTATCTGGTCTGTGGAGAGAGCTGACGCCTTATCGATGCTGTCGACGAAATTGAATTCCCACTTCAAGACGAAATAGAAGAATCTTTCATCCCACATCTCGATGAGTGCAGGTTTACCGAAGACGTCGACCAATGAGTGGATGAAGTCCCTATTCTCCTCGTAGAAGTCCCTTGTAAATCTTATAGCCAATTCATAATCATCCTTCGTTAATCCAAGACCCTCCAGAACAGAGATGCTCAGCTTAAACCTTCTCAGAAACTCCTCTTTAGCCTGCTCCATATCAGCGCATAACGCGTGGCAATCCGGCATGGTGAATGCCCTAAGCCTCCTAAGCCCAGCTAACTCTCCACTCTTCTCCTTCCTGAAACTATACTTTGTCAGCTCATAGACTCTGATTGGAAGATGCTTATATGATAATTGGGAGTTATGGATTAGGAGGAACTGTCCGAAGCATGCGCTGAACCTTAAGAATAGGCTTCTATCATCCGATTTCAGCAGGTATTGACGTGCAGGGAACCTATGCAGATAATCTGAGAGGCTTGGATGACCAAAATCATACATTATAGGAGTCTCAACTTCCATGGCGCCATACTCAATAACCTTCTGAGAAACAAACTCTTCAATCAAAGCCTTTATCAATCTACCTTTAGGGTACCACTTAAAGTTTCCGAGGTCGCTTGCAGGTTCATGATCCGCTATCTCCAACCGCTTCATCAAGGTGACGTGAGCCGGCATCTGCTTCGCAGCTCTCACCTTAGACATCTCATACCTCGCAAACTTCTCAAGTTTCCCATATCCAGCGAAGTTGAAGCGGTCAATAGGCGTTAACTCTCCTCCAGGACTCAGAATAAACCAGTGGGACTTAATCTTCTCTTCAGCCTTTAAAGCTTCAGATACAACCTCCTCCCTCCCCTCCTCAGGAACGATTATTCTGAGCTGCTCAGCCAAGGGATGACCCTTCACAGAGATCGAGAACTCCTTACACCAGCCGAATGGGGCCCGATAAACCTCTAAGCCAGCCTCCCTCGCATACTCCTCCATCCTCCTCATAACCCTCAACGCTTCAGATGGACCTGCAAGGTTCGAGCTTAAATGTGCATATGGATATATTAGGATCCTATTCACCTTCAACCTTTCCAGGTGCTCCCTCACCTCATCAACCGCCTTCACAGCTACCCTTTCATCATCACCCTCCTCAACACAGGTGAAGAGGACAACTATATCCTCAAAACGCCTCTCCACCCTCTCAGAATCCTCAGCTGAATCTATCTCCTTCCTCACAGGCTTATACACGATGAAGTTTGAGTGCAGCTGAAGTATCCTCAATCCACATCAACCCTTAAATAATCTTCTTAAGAATTAAACCTGCTAATATGTTTTATATTCTGTATCTCCACTTCTCCAGCATACGATCCCTCTTCGTCGCCTTCTTAAACGCTTTATAATGCTCCTTACAGAGGTATACGTCTCTCCCAGCTGACTTCTCAACCTTCAATCCAGCCGCTGAAACCCTCTCAACGTTGAGGGAGCGGACAGCCTCCCTCCCACATCCCGTCACGCTACATTTAACTCCCTTCGAAACCTTCCCCATAACGTTCCAACCACCCATCAACCCAATCATACATCAACCGCTAACCATATAACAGCGGCTTATCCCCCAATACCTTACGCAGCTCCTCACACTTAAGATTATCGCGCTTAACAGTCAAGACATATCCTAGGAGAGGAAAAGTTATATTTCGAGTATCAATTTTAATAAGGGTTGACTCGTCGATAGGTTTAAATGCAAGTCTTCTGATAGAAGCTTTGAGCGAGACGCTTATAAAAGCTCGGAGAACATGCTAATGGGAGGCTGGAGCTCCACGCTTCAGCCAAGGACGCTCTCAACAGCGTCTGGAACAGGATATGAAGCCTGAAAGGCTGAAGAATATGGATCCCCCTGGTGGGGACGACGTAAAGGAATAGAGCTTGAATGTTGATGGGACATGCCGTATAAACGTAAGAGTAGAGGAAGATCAAAGGGTGGAAAGGGGAAGAGCGCCATCGTCCAATGCAGCATGTGCGGTGAGCTCGTACCCAGAGATAAAGCAAAGAAGGTCTCCAAGAGAGTCTCCCTTATAGATCCAACCCTTGCAAGAGAGTTGAAGCAGAAGGGAGCATACATAGCCGATAGAGTAGATACGAGATACTACTGCATATCATGCGCTGTTCACAGAGGACTTGTAAAGGTAAGATCCAGGGAGGAGAGGAGATCTAGGAGGTAATTCTCCTCCATCAACCAGCAATCCCATATTCTCATTCACCATACTCCTTATAGGCTTCTAGAATAGCCTTAATATACTCCTTTAATCTTTCAGGGCTTATCTCAGGGCTTATCGATAATGTGATGGATATGCTGGCTGGCGATTGGGAGGGCATCTCTATAGAGCCTACCTCCGACTTCACAGTCACCCTCCTCCTCCGCTTAGTAGGAGGCTTAACCGCCCTGACAGAAACCCTCCTAGACTCCATTAAACCTTCAATGTTGAAGGCGTAGGCTATCATGTCTATGAAGGCGTTGATGCCTACCTTATCAGCTCTTAAGTCACCTACAACCCTCGGCAGCTGGATGAGAACCGTCTCTCTACTAAGCGATTCACGACGTATCCTCTCAACAAACTTCATCAAGGTCTCATCTTTTGAGAGGATACCTCTTAGAATAGATTTTGTCTCTTCACCCTCTGGATTAATCCTGTAGGCCGATGCGAACTGGGCGGCTTCATCTGTTAATCGGTACCTCCCAGCCTCCCTCTCACTCTCCTCCAAGAACCCCCAACTCTTCAAGAAGTTGTTATTCCTACTTATGTTGTGGAGACCTACGCTTGACTTCTCCTCAACATCGCCTATCCCAACATACTCCCTATCACCGCCCGCATTCAAGTATGCAACTAGAACATCAAATATCTTCGAGGAGCTTATACGTCTAGGAAGAAACTTCTGCTCAGCCAAATCCCCCACATCCAATAGTAACGGATAAACCTGAACCCATAACAGCCTATATGAGGAGGCATATCATAAACTACAAATCTTACCAGTATGGTTTCTCAGCCTTCACCCTTAGACTTTACACCTCCATCCAGATCTGCCCGTTCAAGCTTCAAATTTACTCTATGAACCATATTATACATGTGTTTATGTCCCTATTATATTCTATTCTC
>WAQA01000084.1 GCA_015520475.1 Candidatus Bathyarchaeota archaeon
ACCCATACGATATACCTGTATAGAAGATAGAGTCTCCATATATGATGTCTCCCCGACATACTGAAGGGCTGAGGAGAAAACTGCAGAAGCCTGGATGGGAGAAGCCTCAAGCCGACCGCTTCACTTGCCTCCCACATCTTGGACAGAACAACGCGTCAAAAGGCAATCTTTGACCACAATAGATACAGTATCTTACCTGTTCAACTGCGTGATCAATGTAGACTTCAGATAACTCTTCAGGGCCCTCCCTCAGAGGCTTCGGTTCAAACCTCTTCTCCCTAGCATGAAGAGAATAGTAGAGTAGAGTTATGGCTATTGGATGGATAGGTTGAACTAAGGAGACGATCAACATCGACACTACATCTCTGAATCTGCCGAAGAAGAATCCGGCAGCCTCTCCAATAACCATAGCGATTCCAACCATGAAGAGTATTATGAATAGAACCGTGAAGACCTTCATCCATGATCCCCTCACCAGACCATTACTTCTCTTAAAGCTCTCAAAGACCCCTTTATCCTCAATTACTATTACAGGAGCCGATAGAGAGAATATTACAGCAACAAACACTCCAGGCAACACGAAGGATATAAAACCCAGAATCATCAGACTCCCATAGATTAAGCCTGCAATCAACAGGGATATGAACTTCTGGAAGGCGACGTTGATGGCGACGTTCAAGTCGGCTACATCCCTCTCAAGAAGATCAGAGGTATACTTTATCGCCATACCATTCACAATCGTACCTATAACCAGAAAGAGGAGGATGGATAACGAAGAGAACCCTAAGAAGGCCATGATATAATTGATCATCCATTCCACATCAACCTCAGAGAGACTACGTGGAAGAACCACCAAATTAAAGAGGTCACTCAAGAGATACTTTACAACGCCATTTATCAAACCGGAGAAGAGGAATGGAGTCAGATACTCCAGAGGCCTCTTAGAATATATTCTGAGAGATTGATCAATTATCTCAGCCGCAGACATCTCCCTAAAAGGATTCCATGAATCCAAGGTTTATCTTCACTTCCCGGACATAACCATATATTGATCATGCATGTGAACCGCATCTTTAGACGGTAACTTCTCCCTCCTCATACTGAACCGCCAATCATACATTATGCTCTGGAGGCTCTAGGCTGATCCACCAGACATCTATGCGGTTTACAAACCGCGGCTCCAGCCCCGCTACTAATCCATGTTGTTAAAGATATATATTTAAGTTTTACAGCGGAAGATGTGATTCACCTGCAGATTCAAAGGATGGCTCCTTGCAGCTAATCTTACAGAGGTCTCCCATTCTCAACGGTTCCATATCTTAGGATGGAGGGAACGTCCTCATGTATACGCAACGATGAAATAAACGGCTTATCTGCGCAGGGATAACTTAATGATGAGACCATTCCATCTTCTTCAGTAATGATTCAACCTTACCTTGCATACTCATCTTCACATCGCGTCTATCATCGAATTTAACTGTTACCACAACCCGTTTCACTCCAGATTTAATAACGGCTTTATAGGCTGCCTTCACAACCTCAAAGGCTTCATCCACATCTTCAGCCTCAAATATGGTGCACATAGGCGTCACCTCATAATTTATCCTTAACTTTTCAAGTTCTAGGAGAGCTGGCGCAATGGATCTTGATAGGCTTAACCCGACGCCTATAGGTATTATACTTAACTCGACTATAACAGGCATATGCCTCTTCACCATTCATATTAACAGCTGACTTTCCATTATCCCTCTAAACCTACAAGGAAGTTTAGGACGCACTCTGGAAATTCCCTTCCATAGCCTCCTTCAAGAACGGCGAATGTTCTCCTATCCAGGTCTGAAATCATCCTTCCCACTTCAATATAGGATTCTTTGCTTAGTCCAAGTCCGCATAGAGGATCCTCCCTATGCGTGTCGAAGCCGGCTGAAACGGCGATGACGTCTGGATCGAACTCTTCAACCTTCCTGAGGGCTGAACTTAAAGTTTTAATGTACTCGGCTTCTGTCGTGTCATGATCCAACGGAAAATTTAAACAGTTTTTATATGATTCTCCTCCCGTACCCGGATATATGAAGCCATACCTATGAAGGGAAACAAATAGAACTCTTGGATTTCCAAGGAATATCTCCTGCGTTCCATTTCCATGGTGACAGTCAATATCGATTATCGCCACCCTCTCAACATGCTCTAACGCCCTCCTACATGAAATAGCTACATTGTTGAAGTAGCAGAATCCAAGTGATGGAGCGCCCAGAGCGGTTCCATTATAACCGGCATGATGGCCAGGAGGCCTCATAAGTGAGAAGGCTGCTTCCCCACCCAGAGCTATCTCCATACATTTAATCGCCGATCCAGCTGAGAGCCTTGCATAATCATATATTCCTGGATAGTTCGGGGTGTCAGCATCATAGAGTTCACCTCTCTTCACTCTTTCAACGAACTCTCTGCTGTGCACTAATAGTAGATCCTCTTCGCTGCATGGTTCAGGTCGGATAAACTCGTAGCCCTTCCTCTTTAAAAGTTCATATGCATTATATACTCTCTCTGGAGATTCTGGATGGCCAGTTCGACCATACTCTAAACATTTCTCTGAGAATAGAACCTTCATAATTGAATAGTAATATGGAAGCATTTAGAAATCTTTTACCCCAACAGACCAGAAGAGAAACATTCTCATAATAACGTTAAACCTCAAATATCTTTAGGAGGGATTCAGTAACCTTTATCTGTACAGTTACTTGAGTATCGTTGGAGAGAGCAGCAGACGTTGATGGGAGATGTCAGAGTCTTCACCGGAACTTGTTAGGGTATCACTCGGCTCAGCAATAGTTCTTGGCTTGACAGATGGATTCATAAATGCTAAGCCCACAACAGTATATTTACTCACATACAATCCTGAGAAGTGCTCGGCTAACTGTGCCTTCTGCCCCCAAGCTTCGAGGAGCAGTGGAAGGGCGGATATGCTCTCCAGGGTTATATGGCCCACATTCAGAACGTTAAAGGTTACAGAGAGGATAGAATCAGCATACAGGAGAGGAGATATCAGGAGAGTCTGCATACAAGCATTGAATTATAGAGGTGTCTTTGGAGACGTCTCCTCCCTAGTCAGAGGGATCAAATCACGCATTAACATCCCAATCTCCATCTCATGTCAACCTTTAAGGAAGGAGGAGATGGAGATACTTGCAGAATTAGGGGTTGAGAGGGTGAGCATAGCGCTCGACGCATGCACAGAATATCTATTTAGAAGGTTTAAGGGGGAGATGAATGATGGACCATACGTTTGGGAGAGCCACATCAAAGCTTTAATGGATGCAGTTGAGGTTTTTGGAAGAGGTAATGTTACAACACATCTCATAATAGGTTTAGGTGAGAGCGAGGAGGAAGCTGTAAAGATCATACAGTGGTGTGTAGATAAGGGGATATATCCAAGCCTATTCGCCTTCACGCCGATCAAAGGAACATTACTTGGAGATAGACGGAGACCCTCAATCGAATCTTACAGGAGGATACAGATAGCCCACTACCTGATAACGCATTCAATATCAAATCATAAGAGGATGAGGTTTGATTCAGGAGTTCTCATAGACTTTGGAGTAGAGAGAGACGAGCTTATAAGGATAATAGAGACGGGGGAACCGTTCAGAACAACCGGCTGTCCAGGATGTAACAGGCCATACTATAATGAGGAGCCTAGAGGACCACTATACAATTATCCAATGAAGCCTGGAAGAGTGGATATCGAGGAGATCAAAAGACAGATAAGAATCTGAAAGGCAACATTTTAACAAGTGAACATTCTCCACATCAGAAATCGAAGCAACCAAAATATATCCCATATAACATAACAGATAAGATAGAAAGGAACAGACTGAACATTTACTGGAGGAAACATCTATATGAAGATTGGAGTTATGGCGGACACCCATGACAGGCTTCCATTACTTGATAGAGCAGTTACAAGGCTGAATGAGAGCGAGGTAAGCCTAGTTCTCCACGCTGGAGACTTCATATCTCCATTCGTCGTCTCACATTTCAAACCTTTAGAGGCAAGGCTGATAGGGGTCTTCGGAAATAATGATGCTGAACTTGAACTTTTAAGGAGGAGGTTCTCGGAGATAGATGCTCAGGTAGAGGGAAGATTTAAGGAGCTTGAGGTTGCAGGATTGAGAATCGCCATTCTACATGGAGACGATCAAGAACTCTTAACCTCACTGATCAATACTGGAGGGTTCGATGTGATAGTTCATGGACACACCCATAAGGCTGAAAGTTATAAGCGGGGAAGAACGCTTATAGTGAATCCAGGTGAAACATGCGGTTACCTAACTGGCGAACCAACAATAGCTATTCTAGACGTAGAGAACCTCAAGGTGGAAAAGGTACATCTTTGAGGACATATAATTTTGCTGGGGGATTACTGGTTTTAATCGGCGGATGGAATGTAGCGAAGGATCAGAGGAGGATTGTGATTACATATGAGATTACAACACCGACGATTGGAGCCAGCAGCCACGCCAACAGAATCTTCTTTATTGTATGAATATTCATCAGAGCTATTCTCTTAGCAGATCCTATTCCAATAACTCCTCCGATTATTGCTTGGGTGATAGATACTGGAATCCCAAATTGGGTGAAGAGATGAACCGTTAACGCTCCACTCAGCTGAGCAACAAGAGCTGTTGATGGACTCAGCCCTATTATCCCCTTACCGACGGACTCCGTTACTCCACGACTTAAAAAGTAGATTCCAAGAGATGTAGCAACTCCAAGAATTAACATGCTGATCCATCTTCCAACTATTGAATTGAATATTCCACTGATTAAACCGACGGTATTGGCGCCTAAGACATATGCCACATAGAAGGATAGGAGGAGGGTCACACGACTATAGAGATAACTTAACGTTAACAGCCTCTTAACGGAGTAGGTTATGTAGAACACTATCTTATAGAGGATTATTGAGAGGAGAGAGGCTGAGATAGGAGTAGCTATCCATGAGAAGACTATGATAGATGTAAATTTCCAGTTTATGCCCGTTCCAGTTGATAATCCAACGCCGACGGCTGAACCTACCAACACAGTGGATAAGGAGAGGGGGAGACGAATCAATGTCGCAAGCGTCATAACAATTAACATAGAAACTATGAGGATTAGAGTTGTCTCTACATTTACATATTCCAGTATACCTCCAGAGATCGTTCCGGAGAGCTTCATACCCTCAAGAAGAAGGCCTAAGATGACTCCAATGGAGGCTAAACCGGCAGCTATAGAATATTTAACGAATCCCGCTCCAACACTTGTACTGAAACAGGCAGACGCATTATTCGCACCTAGAACCAGACATATGAAGAAGCCTAGTGTCAACAGGTAGATTGCTACGGATACCATTAAGCCCTAGCCTTCGTCACGATTGTTATTAGAATCTCCGAGGAGCGGGCTGCAGCGTCAGCCACTCCATCAAGGGTAAGAATGAAGTCTTTAAGCTCCATCAACGTTAGAGTATCCAGACTGGATTTACTTGAGAATATTATCTTTAGAAGTCTCCATTTAACATCGTCAGCCTCCTCCTCCAACTCTTTAACCCTTATAGAATTCTTTACAACATCATCTATGTTAACGTCGATGTTATCAATCGCTCTGCCTAGAAAATTGACGGAGTCAACCACCTTATTCAAGAAACTACTTAATGATGCATCCCTATGCCTATAGAAGAATCTGAGAGGAGTAATGAAGTTATTACGCCATATGATCTGTGAAGCATCCTTAGAGAAGTCAGCTATATCATCCATACTCTCAAATAATCTGATGAAGTCTTCCCGTAGACCTGAGAAGAGAGCTCCTTCACAGATGTTGATTAAAGCCTTCATGTATGATTCATCAGCAAAGGACTCACGTATAGATACCATCTCAACCTTCGATTCTAGAATTGAGGATAATCCGGATGTGTCGCTGTCCTCCACCAGAAATGAGATGAGAGATACTAAGTTATTAACTGTTTCATGAACAGAGATGAAATGCTCCCTTAAGAGCTTCAATATCTCAGCTTCTCTCCGTCCAAATATCTTCAGTAATGCTCTACGAAACATTAGAAGAGACCCCTTCCAAACAGCATCCTCTCTAAGAGAAAGATTCGATTACGCTCTTTATATTATTGACCGTATCATTCCATGGATTACCCAGCCCTTTTCTGGCGGAGCCTCCGGCGTCTAAGGATGGCTTTCCAATACCCCTCACATCTGCTGATTCAGGAGGAATCATAGATCATCCAACCCACAGAATACAACAACCATACATCTACACGGGTAACATATCACGCCTATAATATCCTCCAGGCATCCCCTCCTCCTTCCCGACAGATATCCTGGATATCTCCCCCTGCACGGGGGCATCCAAAAGATACTATGAGGCTAGAGTATTTAACATTATTCAAGTCTTCTAGAACACAGCAGGAATAATCTGAGAATTCATTTTATGGATCATGTAACGGATAATCCATAGACAACAGAAAATAATATTTAAAAGCGTTTTAGCTGATAGTTCTCGTCATGGCAGAGTTCGATCTGATAGTTACTGGACACATAACATATGATATTATAGAGGATCCTGAGAGGGGAAGATTTAAGGCTATAGGGGGAGTTGCAACTTACACGTCGCTCGTAGCAGCTAAGCTCGGAGCTAAGGTTGGAGTCATATCAAAGGTTGGATCAGACTTTGAACGTGCCCACCTTAAACATTTTATAGAGGCAGGAGTAGACCTTGAAGGATTAAGATTCACATTAAATGATACAACAACGTTCGAGAACATCTATGATGTTAAGAGGAATAGGAAGCAGAGAATCTTGAGAGTCGGCGAGAAGATAGAGCTCTCAGACGTGCCGGAGAGGTACCTCAGATCTAAATGTTTCCATTTTGGACCCGTATTCCATGAAGTATCCTATGATATCATTAGATATGTACATGGAAAGGGGATATTGACCTCACTGGATGTTCAAGGATTCTGTAGAAGAATGAAGGATCATTCAGTAACTCTTCACAGATGGAAGGATGCTGGAGAGGTTCTTCCAGAGATAGACATACTGAAGTGTGACGGGGAAGAAGCGAAGGTACTGACCGGTGAGAAGAGGCTGGAGGCAGCAGCAGAAGAACTTAACCTGCTAGGCTCAAGAATAGTGTTGGTGACCCTAGGCGATAAAGGATCCATCCTTAATTATGACGGAAAAACAAAGAAGATACCTGCCATCCCAGTTGATAGGATAGTTGATTTGACAGGTGCAGGAGACACATTCATAGCGGCATTCATACTTGAATATCTGGAGAGCGGAGATCCAGAATACGCAGCCCTCTTCGCATCATGTACAGCTGCATTTAAGATTATGGGGGTTGGAACTTCAACTATTCCTAATAAACAGAGCATTCTAAAGAAGCTTAAAGAATTGAACATCTTAAAGGGTTAATTCGATTCAACCATCTATAGAGAACTGATCTCTCAGGCAGAGTGATCATAGACTTTATATCTGAGAGAATAGGGAGGGGAGTATGGCTAGGAAACCGATGAAGAAGCAGAAGACCCAGAACTTAACTTTTTCAGCCATCTTAACCAATGCATGAATAGATATTAAGCCCACAATCAGAGAAGTAGCAACGCTGAGAAGCAGATTTGAGATCTCATTCATCATTATCTGTTCTCCGCTTAGGCTCAAGCCGATAACCGCAACGGAAACGGCAGGTATACTCATGAGAAAGGATAATCTAACAGCCCACTCCCCCTTAAACCCTCTAAGAAGCAGAGTTGATATTGTTATGCCGGAACGGGAGATTCCTGGAAAGGCTGAGAATCCCTGAACCACCCCGAGAAGCAGGATATCCAGAAATCTTAAGTCATCAACATCTCTACTTCCAACACCGAAGCTCCGCGACAGCTTCTGTATCAGGCCAGTTATGATCAGAGCAAACCCTATAAGACTTAGGATTCCCTCTCCAAAAACATATGTTTCCTCAGCGAATCTGTAGATTAAGAAACCAACAAACCCTGAGATTATAGATGTGAAGATTAAGAAGGAGAGGAGACGGTTCACCCTATCACATTTTCTAGGATGATACTTTGGAAGAGCTACAAGTAGCATCTTCAAGTCACGTCTGAAAAAGAAGACAGCTGCAAACAATGTTCCTATATGGAGGTATATCGAGAATCTTAAAGCATCCGTCCACCTTAAACCTAGCAGGTAGATCATGAAGAGCATCATGTTCCCCTGACTTGAGATTGGAAGCCACTCAATCACTCCCTGCAAAAGCCCTAAGAGGATAAATCTCCAATATTGATCCATCCGAAGCAGCACCTGAACATCTATGGTCAATTGCCCCTCCTTCAGGAAAGGGGCTTACAGGTGAATCATAGTGGGTTATCCCACTCATCCCCACATTGGGCTGGTTGACGGCTGCCCATCCAAGGCGAGCCAGCTCGACTCTGGAGAGTGGAGTGGCCTATACAGCCGTTTCTCCAAAAGTAAGGGTGGTGAAAAGAGATATTTAAGCTCTCTGATTCCTCCCCGCCCCCTCGAACGGTCTCCTAGGAGGTATTTAGATGAATATTCACTGGAAATTCTGAGGAGATGGAGATCACACTTCAATCCATCAGAGACTCATTATGAACAGTAAGTGATCAACAAGCTCCTTATATCTGTTCCTTATCGTAACCTCAGTGACTTGAGCTATCTCGGCTATTTCACGTTGAGTCTTCCTTTCGCCGACAAGCACTGAAGCTATGTAGCTAGCAGCAGCCGCTATACCTGTCGGACCTCTACCTGAAGTGAGCTTTAACTCCCTCGCCGCCTTCAGAATCTTGCTGGCTATCTCCTCCACCTTACCCTGCATAGTAAGTTGATTGGAGAATTTTGAGACGTACTGGGTTGGTTTAGTCGGTGGAATGAAGAAGCCGAGCTCCTTCACAAGGAAACGGTAGCTTCTACCAATCTCCTTCCTATTTAGATTCGAGGCCGAAGCTATCTCATCAAGTGTCCGTACAATACCACATTGTCTACAGGCGATATATACTGCAGCCGCGCTTATTCCCTGGATGGATCTTCCACGGATCAAACGTTCCTTAACAGCTCTCCTATATATAACGGAGGCCGTCTCAAATATGTTCTTTGGAAGAGAAAGGTTATTAGCGATCTTTGTTATCTCCGAAAGAGCAAAGGCAAGGTTTCTTTCAGTAGCATCTGAAACTCTTATACGCCTCTGCCACTTTCTAAGCCTGTATATCTGAGCCCTCTGATCCGACGTTATCTTCTTTCCATAGATGTCCTTGTCATGCCAGTCAATCATCGTTGAGAGGCCCTTATCATGGATCGTGAATGTTAAGGGGGCGCCGGCCCTCGCCCTCTTCTCCCTCTGCTCCTCATCGAATGCACGCCACTCCGGCCCCTGATCCGCTATTTTAGTGTCCATAACATAACCGCATGCCATACATACGATCTCAGCCGTTTCATAATCTCTCATCAGCCTTGAACTTCCACATTCAGGACATTTCTGCACGCCGATGACATCTATTTTTGAACGTTCTTCCTTACTCATATCTTCTCATCTCTTTCTAAATCTTCTTCTCTTCTTCGAGGGGAACACATAGAGAACATGATTAATGAGCTTATTTGGATCTTTAACTTCAGGTTTAACTGAGATATATGGTGAGGAGACCGGGCCTATCAGATCAAAAACTGTACCGACAAATCGCTTCTTCTCATTAAAGACTTTATCACCGATTTTTGGAAGAGACTCAGCCTTAACAACAGCCTTCCTACTTGGAGTAATATGGATAACCCGCCCTATCCTCAGCAAACCTTCGTGATCTCCTCCGCAAAAGATACAAGGTAAAAAATGAAACATTCTATTTAAATATTACTGAGGATCTACCTGAAGATTACTCACAAATAAGTTAATGTGATTCACTCCTGACCTAAAAAAGAAATGGCATATCACTTCAAAACCGAGCATACAATCTAGGAATGAAAGAGACAGATAAACACTGGAAGGATTTCCTTCCAAGGTTTATCGAGGAGAGTCCTCCACTGCGCAGTTAATGGAAGACCTATAAGAACATCCTTCATGGACAAGAGAAACTTTAGAATAGAAGTTAAAAAGGCGTTAAACATGTAATCCAATGTCACAGCCAATCCTTAAGGGAGAAGAAGACTAAATCAGAGAGAAGACAACAAAAAACATTTATTTCAAGGAGGAACAATCTTAGGTTTACATATAGTTGATGGAAGGGAGGCTGGTTACTTGCTCATCGGACACCTCTCAGACATGCATTGCGGTCCAGACCTAAAGCGGGACACATTAAAGGAGGCGATAGAGGAGATTAATAGTTTACATCCGGATCTCGTCGTTATAACAGGAGATTTAACCGAGAACGGTTACCTCTCAGAATTCGAACTTGCAAAGAGATACATAAACATGCTTAAATGTAAAAGGATAATCGTTGGAAGCGGAAACCATGATTACCGACACACCGGATACTTAATATGCAACAGGTTCTTCCCAAGACCAGAAGTAGTAGAGCTTGAGGACAACGCAATAATCTATCTATCTACCGCAAGACCAGATAGGGATGAAGGAGAAGTAGGATATAGACAGATACTATGGCTTGAGAACCTCTTAAAAAAGGAGTATAAAGACTACTTCAAGATAATATCTCTACATCATCATTTAATCCCCATCCCAGACACCGGAATCGAAAGGAACACAGTTAATGACGCTGGAGATGTACTGAGAACTCTAATCTCCGGAAACGTAAATCTAGTACTCTGCGGCCACAGACATAGACCATGGACATGGAAACTTGAAGATTTATCAGTGATACATGCTGGAAGCGTCTCCTCTAAGAGGCTTAGAGGCTTCTTCAAGAACTCATACAACATCATATCTATAGAGAGGAAACACACCGAAATGAAAGTTAAGGTTGTAGGAGGAGAATACTTAGAGATGCCAGACATATACTGGCCAACCATCCAACTCCACAAAAGAAGTTAGGATCATAAAGGATAGTAAGCTGGACCGCCCACCATCATCATATATCGAATCCCCAAATCAATAGATACTTCTGGAGCTAGACCTGACATCTCCGGTGAAGGACAGGCAGTTATAAAGAGGATTATACCGGTGGAGGAGCTGGAAAGCACCTAGAAAGAGAAGATTGATCCAAAAAGAAGATCGGAGAGGTATGGACTGTAATGAAGATTTGAAGGCATATGCGTTGATACAGATGTAATAGTAGACTAGCCTCAGAGGACGAAGACCAGACAGATAAACCTTCACAGTATGTGAAGTGAGGAGACAAGGCGAATGCAGATGAAGACTACGATTAAGATGCTGGCTGGCCTCATCCTCTTTTACCTCTCATTGCTGATCCATTCTTTTTCGAAATTATATTATCACAACACTCCAAACCGTTCAGTTGTGAGAATTGGTGATTTGAGTATCTGAGCGATAATTAGGTCACAATTTAGTGAAAAAGCCGTCAAGTCTGGATCAAGGTTTCATTCCACCTAGGTCGCTTGTAAAACGCTCATGGTTCTAGGGATCTCGGTAAAGGAGTTTGGGTTTGGGATTTCCTCTTCGGAATGGGTGGGAAGTAGATGAATAAGTGGCTAATGCGGTCACTTTCACCTAGGTAGATTTCCCCGTGGAGCCCGGTAATTGCCGCGTCAAACTCATATCCATGCCACCATCGCTGGCTTGTAGCTCTTAGCACTCCAAGATCCCTTAGGTCACGTGTTTCTGGGTCATAACGGAACAGATGAGCTACTCCATTCACGTCTCCACTAATGCCGTAAACAACACCATCGTTCCCCACTGTTAGGGCTCTAACTCTCCTTGCAGGTGTTGGTTTCCCCAAGCAGATGATCTCTCCACTTTGCGGGTCAAAGGAGAATAGAATACCATCGGTACTTCCTCCATATATGATCCCTGTAAACTCGTCTAAAGCCAGAGAGTCAACCTTGTTATACATTGATCTCCCTCTAAAGGAAGGTATTTGAGCAACTGATACGATTTTCTCTTGGTCTGGATCATACTTATAAAGCAAACCGCATCTTTTACCACCATAAACGCATCCATCAGTATATACTAACAGCACATCTGAGAAGTCACCAATTTCATCAACTTTCCCATACAATTTAACTTCGCCTGAATCTACATCGTAGGTGAAGAAGGTACCGCTTTCTGAGCTTAAGCCATAGATTATATTCTTAGACTTGTCTATGGTTAAGGCAGCTATACCTTCACCCTTAACTGGAGTTGTAACGGGTGATACTTCCAAAAGAGAATAGGGATCATCTGGATCTATTATACAGCTTATGATTTCACCTTTTGGTGATCCCGTTGATTTATAGGATCTTGTCCCTGCAATGATATGTTCATCGGAACAGACTACTAGCGAATGTTTTATGTAACAATTCTCTTCTAATACGCCCATATCTTCAACGTAATCTAAATCGGGATCATAAACGAAGAGGTGGGATCTTCTACCTGAGGTGGCGCCAAATATCCGACCGCGTGAATCTTTTGCTAATGAGGTTATGGCGCATTCTTCTGGAGGAATAGGTTTTACAATGCCCTTCCATCCAAGTGGACGCAGGATCACTTTACCCTCTCGAACATATATATCTCTCGTATACTCATCCATTATTCCTCTGAGGATTCTCTGCTCTTCAGTTAACTTCTCAGGCTTGATGGGGAGCTTTGGAGTGGGCCATTTCCTCTTCTTTAATTCTTCTTCTTTTAACATTTACTTTACCCCCAAGGTCTAACAAGAGGCCATCTAGAAGTAACATGTCCTTCCTTTACATACGGAGGGCTGTACATATAGATTCTTGTGGGTCTACTTAAGCAACTTGCAAAGTAGAGATTTCCAGCATAATCTCTAGTTGCTTTGGCAATATACTGAGCGTGAAGTCCATCCGCTTTTATAGGACAGATTACTTCTCTTTCAAGAGTTTCTACGTTCATCCGGATTAAGTACATTCCCTGTGGTTCCTTCCAGTGGAGATATGTCGCATAATATAGATAGCCATCTTCTCCGAATACCAGTCCGCCAGTATGATTATTTGTCTTTCTTCCATCACTCCAAGCAGGTCCAGCTTCACGCGGCCTATAGGCCCAACCCAAATCATAAATCTTACCCTGCGGCCCCTCATAAGGGTCGTATCGGAAAAGGCGGTTATCAAGCCTTCGAACATCCACGTTCCAGTGAACTCCATAGATGCTTTCGCCATCTGGAGAGGGCACCGCATCATAGATCAGATTATGTGTTCCGTCTCTGTATGTGGCATAGGGCAATTGAACATCAAGATGTATAAGTTTATCTGCGTCTGCATCATATTTCACTATGTACCCGAAGTCATCTACCGTGTAGCCATTTTCTTCCTTATCTATAAAGATGCTTTGGGGATTTATATCTCCTATTCGTCCGAGATCCCTATACTCATTTGTTTCAAGATCATACACGTAAAAATGATCTCTTGGATAGGTTATTCCGTAAAGCTTTCTACGTTTCTCAGCTATGGCCATGCAGCGAGATCCTTCGTTAGGTGACATAACTCCAAAGTCTTCGATTTCCTCAGTCTTAGGATTGAATTTGAATATATGGAAACCTGTGAACATACGAACAGGATCATCCCAGCAGTTCCATGGGCGCCAAATTAAATCTCCAATTGGCGGACCTGTACAGTGAGTTGCACCATAAAGAGACCCATCAGATGAGGGAACTAGACAATAATGGATCTTGCTATGGGTAGCATGCCCATTATCTGGTGGTTCATGAAGGGCCTCTGCTACATCGAGAATATACTTAACCTCGTCTTTTACTGGATCATATGAAACTAGAAATACTCCCAGTCCACCTGTCAGCTCGCCGCAAACTCCAACATATATCTTACCGTCTTTGCCTGTTGTTATGGACCAGCAGGTGTCATGAACTGGAAGTGCTGAAAAGATTATTGATCTTAAACTCATTCCAGATCTCACCAATAACCGATTTTTAGCGTGATTAGGTAAAAGAAAATTGTGGTGATTTATATTATTAAAAATTTCGCGATGAGGCTACACAATTGAAAAGAGACCTCTTGCGGATCCCATCAACATTTATATGTTGAAGAGTTTTGTGGGAATGAGTGGTCTTTTAACGGATGAGGAAAGGAAACTGCCGGTGAGGGCAGTTAATTTAATGGATGAGTCACTGGAGACTCCAGAGGTTATGCAGGATGAGGAACTCATTAAGGATCTAAGGACTGCCTTACGAGAAGTTAGAAGAGGGTAAAACCAGGCCTTTTAATGAACTTATAAGAGAGCTAGGCCTTGAAAAGGAAATTTGAAATACATCTTACTCCCAGCTTCTTAAGAACAATAAAAAAATAGATAGGAGAACGCAAATTCTAATAATCCAAGAAAATAATGTTTTAGAGACAGATCCCTACTCGGGAAAAACCTCTACGCGGCGAATAGGAAGAGGACTAAGCATCTCCAAGACTATCATACTGCTCCTTGAGCATGGTATTAATACACTTAAAGAATGAGAAAATTGCCCGTTTTCAAGAAACGCGGTGGGCCGGGAGAGATTTGTATTCTTACCTCTGAATTCTAGAGTAGATCTAAGTTGCGTCTCTTTTATCTAATAATTGTTTTAATCCATTTCTGTATTTGTTTCACTTTGAGGTTTGGATTGTAAAGTTGTATGGAGTCACGGTATTTTGGTAGTTGTGTTATTGTCGTTAACGTAAACTCAAGTTTCAATTTTTTAACTAAACTGTAAAAAGTATCAACGTTAAAGTTTTCTCTGATAATGCTTTTGCTAGGATTTGGATCCATTAGGGCGAGTATGTCCGCTCTGTCTTTTGTTACTTTTCCACGGAGTCTTTCTACTTCTGCGGGTTTCATTATTGTTCTTCTGGTTTTTAGATCATAAGCTCGGTC
>WAQA01000085.1 GCA_015520475.1 Candidatus Bathyarchaeota archaeon
AACTACCTCCAACCTCCCCTAATTCATCTCCGCCCTTACGGACGGAGCCTTCTTAGCGACCTAAGGTAAATCCACCATCGTATTCATCTAATTCATCAAGTTTCAGTTTTCCATCACTAGAAAAGTAATGTTTAGTGGTTCCACTCTATGGAGTGGAGGAACCTCTCTGTGCATTTTTCTAATTCTGATAATTTCATTGTAATCTCAAAAATGAATTCCCAATTAACCGTGGCTATCACCTGAAGATTGATTTTTAGGTTTTCTAAAGAGGTCCAATCCTAATTTTTGCTTGATCCGTTTCTCTAGTTCTGGATTAATCTCGATGCCTATGCATCTTCTATCTAGTTTGAGACATACTCTCATGGTGGTTCCTGATCCTAATACGGGGTCTACAACGAGATCTCCTTTGTTAGATGAAGTGCGGATGCATTTCTCAACCAATTCATCCGGGAGCTCATTACCCGCCGTTTTCTCGCCATGATGATATGGTCTCTTTATGTACCATACATCTTCAGCGTAGTGCTCTGGCTTATTGAATGTATAATTATCTTCGTCCTTTACTAAGAGTAAGAGATGGTAATGGGATGTAGTGAATCTTCTTCTTGTGAAGACTCCAAATTGATATTTCCATATGCAGTGATTGAGTTGTATGAAGCCGACATCTTCAACGGTATCGAGGACTACTCTTAGATTGTTCCATCCTGAAAGTAGCCACATGCTTCCCGAATCTTTGAGTATATTGTATGACCATTCAAGAAGACTTCGGATAAAATCCGGGTATTCTTCTTTGGGAACTTCAACATAAGAGAGAGCATCAGGCTTTCTATGATAAGTTTGAAGATTCCCTTTAAAATTAATTCCAAAAGGAGGATCCGCAAACACTAAATCAGCTTTCTCATTTAGCTTCACATTACGGAAATCATCA
The DNA here is from genome assembly GCA_015520475.1 of Candidatus Bathyarchaeota archaeon. Taxonomy (GTDB): domain Archaea; phylum Thermoproteota; class Bathyarchaeia; order Bathyarchaeales; family WAQA01; genus WAQA01. The sequence goes on from WAQA01000085.1 coordinate 926, forward strand.
AAGATAACCATATGTGTATCATCAATCTCAAGAACACGTCGGGTGTTTTTCGAATTACGCACCGTGATTTTTCGCATCATCTTCATTAATTAAGAATTCTATCTTTTCTTATAAATCAAATAAACACTAACAGATTTAGAGACTATCCAAAATGCCATTTATCCCTTAAGAAAGAAATGTGGTTCTTTAAGCATAATAAAGAAAGGTAAATAGGCAAGGTAATCAAAGTTTGGCCTAAGGAGAATACGATCGCTATTGAGCGTTTAGATAAGGGTTTGCGGGGGATATCGCCAGTAAAGGCTGAAAATAGGCGATCCAGAAATAGACAGGATCTGCATGCAGAGCCGTGGAGGACAGGATCGCTGGAAGGGTTTCCCCGCAGCTCTATCCGCAGGGCCCTAGAAGAGGCTGAGAGCCGGCGACGGGAATAACTGATCCATAGGGATATGGGAGGACACCGTGGATGCGTTAGAAGGGGAGACCATCTATCCTAGATATTCGAGGGATAGGGTCTTCTTCTAGTAGGGTTGACCTAACCCTGTCAATAGATAGGGCCTTACAGGGTTGTGACTTGCAGGATCTATCTTCAGGTTCTAGTATGGACCTCTATCCTTACCTGGCTTAAATATTCATGTCACTCTCCATTGCTGGTGTTTATGGATGGTTCACCATCATAGGAGCGTATCTCTTCTACATGGTGACTGTGGATCCATCCTGGATCGTGGAGGGGTTGCATTTGAGGTTTTGGAGGTTGGGATGGGAGAGGCTGGTTCGCTGTGGAGGTCTACCCTTCAGGAAGGAGGGTATGCCGAGAGGATACTTGAGAGATTTCAGGGATTGTTCGTTCCTATGTTTAGGAGGGTGCATGAGCCTCTCTGGAATAACAGCGTATACGCCTATGTTAGACGGCCCTACTATTATGTGGATTGGGATCAAGGCTTGGCTGAATATTATGTTCCAACGGTTCTGGATGGGGAGAATAGGATGCATTATTACAGGGTTGTTGTCAGCGTCTACCCATACCTGGATAGGGGCACGGTTAAGGTTGAGGCTGGGAGGCTGGAGGTGCCCTTCACATCCCCTGCAGGAGTCATAGATAGTGAAAGCGTCTTCCTCGTCGCACCTGAGGTTGGAGGATTATATGCTGAGATGAGGGGGAGGAGTATCAGATACGCTGATAGGGTGGCTGTGCTGAGGTATCTTAGGGAGAAGGGGATACTTGAGATTTCTGATATGGAGATTGAGGAGGCTGCCTGGAGATCAGCGGTTGAGAATAGGAGGCTCTTCTCAAGGTCTGAGTGGAGACGGATTATGATGAGGCTCTCCAAGGATGAGAGGGAGGAGCTGAAGAGTATCCGGTGGAAGGCGAGGAATGCTGAGCATCAGAGATGGATTATTAGGGGAGGAACCATCAGACATCGGAGGGAACATAGATTATTCGTGATCCTCCATGAATCCGCCGATGTAGCCTTCAAGAGGATTGTTGAGATAATCTGCAGCTTCTGGAGGAGCCGTGTATCCGGATTATTGAGGAGACTCTGGATCCAACCATACCAGTACGATTATAACTGGGAGAATATACTGAGGGATTACTGGACCGTCTCAGTGGAGGGGAGAATAGAACATGAGGGGGGAACCTCTACTAATAATAATATTATTAGAGGGGTCTCTCAAATATCACCCATCCTACTCCACATCCTAAAGAGCCTAACAGCAACCTTCATCTGGTTTAGTGAAGGCCTCAAGAACGTTACGGATGAGATTGGGCAGCGTAGAATCTTGGAGGGGGCCCTCCGAATCTTCTATGAGCATGTGACTCTGAGATTAGCCTCCCTCAACCCAGAGATGAAGAGGTTAGCTGCGAAGCACCTCACCATAATAATCAGGAGATATCTCTACCATTCCGAGGCCGCGGATAATGGGCTGGAGGACCCATCATCAAGTATTAATGGATCGATGAGGCTGGACATGATCCATCCCATTCAGTAATGCTCCCATGGAGCTGGAATCCAATCTATTATCTGTGCAAGTAGGAACCATACGCCGAAGAGGAGGACGGTTACACCTAGAGCAGCTATCATCCTATCATGCATCTTGAGGCTACGTTTAAGCATCGTCTCTAGAACTGTTCCTTCAACAGCGCCTACCAGAGTCATGGCTGAGAGTATTCCCACCCCATAGACAAGCACAGAGATCAACCCATAGAAGAGGTTTCCCGTCGAGACCGAGACGAGGAAGACTGAGACCGTAGGTATCGGCGGGGAGATGCTGAAGAGGAAACCCACCCAATTCGATAGGCAGATGGAGCATGAGTATAGGATCTTGTAGAGGCACTTATAGAGCATCGTGGAGATCAAGCCGATAAGGGGCATCTTAAAGATTCTGTGGTTAGGCGGCTCTATCTCTGGGAGGCTGAAGCTTATCATCCTATACCTAGATCTCTTCTCATAACATCTCCCTGAGACGCATCCCCTCACAATCCAGACGCCTAGAATAATTACGAGTACACCTGCAAGGACACCTGCAAATTGATCAAGCAGTCCCGGAGTCAAGGCTTTAACTCCTAAACCTAAGACTGCACCTGCCACCCCAAAGATTATGGCACTTAAGCTATGTCCGAAGGCGAAGGCCCCGCCTATACCCACAGCATCGAGGATATGCTGCCTCCTCTTCGATATCAGAGACGAAACAGCAGCCAGGTGATCAGCGTCGAAGCCATGCCTGAAACCTAAGGCGAGAAGAGCAGCTAGGCTGACGGTGAATACTTCTTCACCCATAATCCACATCTACCCCAGCACACAGTAATATTCTCATAAAAGAAAGTAATACTATTTAACCTTAACGCTGCAAACCGCAACAAACCTGAAAAAGCCAAGATAAAGAAGGAAAAATGCCAAGATCCAAACGCCCCTAAAAATCTTTGAGGCTGCACAGGCCAGCCTCTAAACCCCAACCGCAGAAGACATTATAGTTCACCTCGATATGAGAGAATCTCGATCCATATCACAGGAAGATCTTCACGCCAATCCTAAGTATCGGATCCGGTATCAGATATGC
>WAQA01000086.1 GCA_015520475.1 Candidatus Bathyarchaeota archaeon
GAGAAAGCTAGTGTGAAGATATTAAAGGGCCGGTAGTTCAGCTGGCATGAACGAGAAGCCGGCGGGCTCTCAGGTGCAGACGCCGCCTTCGCGTATAAATGGATAGGAAGAGGCGGAGGTCGGGGGTTCAAATCCCCCCCGGTCCACCAACCCCTCATCTAATAAAAAATATCCTTATTTTTATTAATTAAAATCAATATCTTCTGGAGGATAAGCTGCAGATGAGAGTTGAGATTCCACATAAGCCTTTCAGAAGGATTTCATTGACATCATATACAGTTCAACCTCCAGATGATCCACGTAACGCTATGGAGGCGGAGACGTTCAACTTAAATCTCCGTATTAACTCTATTATGGTGTAATGTAGGATCGGAGGATCATTTAGGATTGGATGGGAAGGACGGATGCATCGTTGATATCTACCCAGTTCTTCCGGCATGTAAGGAGATAATTGCTTCTGTCAAGGTAACAGTTAAATCTGGAGTCTCTCAGCAGTGAAGAGAGGTCGAGTTATAGGCGATAAATATCCAGCTGGACGGTTCCTCCTTTGAGTTTAATCGATGAGTTATCATCTTGGCTTAAAGGATGCGAGAGGATCACTATTTTGGGTATTGGAAACCAGATAAGGGGAGATGACGCTATAGGATTAGAGATAGTTAGGATGCTCAGGGGGAAGGTGCCTGATAAGGTTAAGATTATAGAATGCGGCTTGGCACCTGAGAACTTTATAGGGGAGATAATTAAGTTTAAACCTACACATATACTTTTGATTGACGCTGCCCATCTAGGAGATGATCCAGGCGAAGCTAAACTTATACGTCCAGACAAGATTCAGAGGACTATATTTTGGACACATAAACTGCCATTATATGTACTCAGCAATCTTATCAGGAGGAGTATAGACGCAGAGATTAGGCTATTAGGAGTGCAACCGAAAGTTCTAGATTTAAGAGAGGGATTATCACCTGAGCTTGAAGAAGCTAAGGGGAAAGTTGCAGCCATAATCATAGAGGCGCTAAAACGTATTTATTGATGATTTTCACATTCTAATCTCTAAGGTTGCATTTTATATGGAGAGGAATGGATGGCTCGTGTAAAGATACTGGTTAAAGGCATCGTTCAAGGGGTTGGCTTTCGACCGTTCATATATCGCATAGCTGTAAGCAACAATCTCAATGGGTATGTAAGGAATAAGGGTGACGCTGGAGTTGAGATACTTCTAGAGGGAAGAGAAGACGACATAAAAGATTTTTTAATGGACTTGAAGGAGAAGAAGCCTCCATTAGCAGACATCTACGATGTGATAGTTACACCTCTCAGCGGAGAGAACATTTACGACAGATTCATCATACATAGAAGCTCAAAGAAGACTGAGCTACCCGGATCAGTTATTCCGCCAGACGTAGCTATATGCGATGAATGCTTAAGGGAGCTGAGGGACCCGAAAGATCCAAGATATGATTACTTCTTCATTACATGTACAAATTGCGGTCCAAGATTTACAATTATTGATAGGCTACCCTATGACCGTGAAAATACAACAATGAGGGATTTTCCAATGTGCAGCTTCTGCAGGAAGGAATATACTGATCCGCTGAATAGGAGGTTTCATGCGCAGACCGTTGCATGTGCAAAGTGCGGTCCAAGAGCCTATCTCTCCTCCGTAAACGGCGAGAGAATAGAATGTAAGGATCCAATACGTGAAGCCGGCCGCCTCATATCAGAGGGATTCATAGTAGCCGTTAAGGGATATGGAGGATTCCATATAGCTGCCGCAACGATCAAGGATGAACCGTTAATCAGGCTTAGGAGGGTTAAGCATAGAAGACAGAAGCCATTCGCCATAATGGCGAGGAGCATGGAGGCTGTAAAGTCATTCGCGGAGGTAAACCCGAGAGAGGAGGCTCTCCTGAAATCATTCACAAGGCCAATAGTACTTTTAAAGAAGAGCCCTGACTATTATCTCTCAGACCTAATATCTCCAGGACTACATAATGTAGGGGTTATGC